>JBBDWW010000288.1:17830-22429 GCA_040902645.1 Dongiaceae bacterium
CGACCCATCGACGGAACCCGGACGTTCCGTGGATCGCCGGGTCAAGCCCGGCGATGACGATTTAGAGGGAATGAAACAGAAAACAGCGAGCGGTTCATCCCGCCGGATAGAGATGGCACCAGACGCGACGCGGACCTGATGCCGTCGCCTCTTCGGTCAACACCGGAAATGTTTCCTTGCAGACCGGCATCGCCTGCGGGCAGCGCGGATGGAACGGACAGCCGGGCGGCGGCGCTTCAGGGCTCGGCGGATCGCCGGTCAGGACGATCCGCTTTCGCGCTCGGGCGGGATCGGGTTCCGGGATCGCCGAGATCAGTGCCTGGGTGTATGGATGGCGCGGATTCTCGAACAGACGTTCGGCCGGCGCCATCTCGACAACATGGCCTAGATACATGACGGCAACGCGGTCGCTCATGTGATGCACGACGCCAAGATCGTGCGAGATGAAAATATAAGAGAGACCGAGGCGACGCTTCAGATCCGAGAGCAGATTGAGGATCTGCGACTGGATCGACACGTCGAGCGCGGAGATCGGCTCGTCGGCGATCACCAGTTTCGGTTCGAGCGCGATCGCACGCGCGATCACGATGCGCTGGCGCTGCCCGCCGGAAAACTCGTGCGGATAAAGCATGGCCGCATCGGGATCGAGCCCGACCAGGTCGAGCAGTTCGGCGACCCGGCGGCGGCGTGCGGCGCGATCCCCAATTTTGTGGATCACCAGCGGCTCGGCGACGATGCTGCCGATGCGTAAGCGCGGATCGAGCGAAACATAGGGGTCCTGGAACACGAGCTGCATGTCGCGACGGGCGCGCCGCAGATCGGCGACGCCGAGCGCGCGAAAATCCGCACCCTCGAAACGGATCGTGCCTGAATCGGGTTCGATCAGGCGCAGCAGCACGCGCGCGAGGGTCGATTTGCCGCAACCGGATTCGCCGACGATGCCGAGCGTTTCGCCCGGCTGCAAGGCGAGCGACACGCCGGAGAGCGCCTGAATGGCGCCATGACCGTCGCGACTCGGAAAGCGTTTGACGAGATCCTGCGCTTCGAGGATCGGGGCTGCGCTCACGATGCGGCCACCGCCGGTACGGGATTCCAGCAGGCCGCTTCGTGCCCGGCCGCCAGCGGTGCCAACGGCGGCATTTCGCTGCGACAGCGGTCGAGCACGCGCGAACAGCGGTCGGCGAAAGGACAGCCCCCGCCGCGACGGCCCGGCGGCGGCACCACGCCCGGTATCGTCGGCAACCGGCTGCCGCGCGGCGCCCGCCGCGGCGTCGCCTGCAACAGACCAAAGCTGTAGGGATGCCGCGGGCTTCGGAAGAGAGCGCGCGCCGAACAGCGCTCGACGACATGGCCCGCATACATGACCACGACGCGGTCGCACAGTTCCGAAACGACACCGAGATCGTGCGTGATGAGCAACACCGCCATGCCCATCTGTTCCTGCAGCCGGCGCAGCAGGTCGAGAATCTGCGCCTGGATCGTCACATCGAGCGCCGTCGTCGGCTCGTCGGCGATCAACAGAGCCGGCCGGCAGACGAGCGCCATCGCGATCATCATCCGCTGGCGCAAACCGCCGGAGAGCTGATGGGGATATTGCCGAAGCCGCCGCTCGGGCGCGCCGACGCCGACCGCGCGCAACATCTCGATAATCTCCTGCTCGGCCCGTGCCCGATCGTGGCCGCGATGCAGCCGCAACACTTCGGCGATCTGGAAGCCGATCGTGAAGGTGGGGTTGAGGCTGGTCATCGGCTCCTGGAAGATCATGCCGATGCGATCGCCGCGTACCGCACGCATGTCGCGTTCGTTGAGGCTCAAAAGATCGCGCCCGTCGAACAGAATGCGGCCGCCTTCAATCACCGCCGGCGGCGTCGGAATGAGCCGCATGATCGACATGGCGGAAACGCTTTTCCCGCAGCCCGATTCGCCGACGAGCCCGACTGTCTCGCCGGCGCCAACGGTGAAACCGACGCCGTCGAGGACGCGCACAAAGCCGCCTTCGGTGCGGAAACCGACATTGAGCGCCTCGACCGACAGGAGCGGCCGCGCGGGCTCGATCCTGGCGGCCGGCGCAACGCTCATTCGAAGACGGCGCGCGGGAAGTAGAAGGATACGATCCAGTTCGGCTGATCGACGATCTCGCTGATACGCAGATCGCCGGCAACGCTGCAAAGAATATAGGCCTCGACCGCCGACATCTTGTGCATCCGCGTCAGCAGGTCGATCATGGCGGAGACGGCAGCGCGCGCGCCTTCCATCAGATCGGGACTGATCCCCGTCGTCACATCGTAGCCCTTCGAATCGGCATGGCGCGTCACCGGCCCCGGTGTGCGAAACATCGGCGAAGGGAGGTTGGCACCTTTCTTGACATCGAATTTGAGCGCAATCGACATCACGGTTTCGATCGCCGTGCCGCAGATCTCGCCATCGCCCTGCGCTGCGTGCATGTCGCCGCAGGAAAAGAGCCCGCCGGACACTTCGACCGGCAGCCAAAGCTCGACGCCCTCGCTCACGTCGCGGATATCCATGTTGCCGCCCACTTTCCGCGGCGGAACGATCGAGTGATGGCCGGCGGCACCCGGCGCGAGCCCGATCGTGCCGCACATCGGCTTGAGCGGAACCTTGCCGCCGGGTCCGTAGGCCGCGGGCTGCTTGCCGGCGGTGTCGTACTTCCAGAGATGCAGCGCCGGTTCCTTGAACTGGTCGGCGAGCAGGCCGAAGCCGGGAATGTTCGCGGTCCAGCCATGACCGGAAGGCTGGAAGCCGAGGATCGTCACCTTGACCGCGTCGCCCGGTTCGGCGCCGTCGATCGAGATCGGGCCGGTCACCGGATTGATCTTGCTGAAATCGAGCGTCGCCACGTCGGCGACCGTCGAATTCGGGCCGATCTGGTTGAAGGAGGCATCGTTGGCATCGAACTGCACCGTGTCGCCCTGCGCCACGATGAGGCGCGGCGGCAGCGCATTGTCCCAGCCGAAATGATGGATCGATTTATGGATGGTGTGGCTGCATTGGTGGGCCATGGTGGCCTCCTTCCTGACATGGAAAAACGTCCCCGCAACCGGCCAGAGCCGGTCGCGGGGCGCATTCCATCGACAAATCCGCCGCGCGTCTACTGCAGTTCGGTTGCGTAGACGTGGTTGTAGTTCACGGGGATGTGGACCGGATCGACAAACAGCGCGTCTTCGCCGCCGATCCGGGGCGAATGCATGGTGAAACGCTGTTCGTTGAAGACCGGCGCCCAGGGCGCATCGTCCATGATCGAGATGAAGATCGAGCGCCACAGATCGAGCCGTGCCGCCGCGACATTCTCGCCGACCATCGCATCGGCCTCGACCGCCTTGGCGTCGATTTCATCGTTGCAGTACCAGGCCCAGTTCCAGCCGCCCTGCACCGCACCGCCGCAGCCCAGGATCGGTCCGTAGAAATTGGACGGATCCGGGAAGTCGGCGATCCAGGCCATGCCGCCCGACCAGATCATCGGCGCCTGGTCCGGTTCGCCGCCGGCGGCGATTACCGTCGACTGCGCCAGCGACTGCAATTCGGCGCGGATGCCGACGGCAGCCAGATCCTGCTGGATCGCCTGGGCGATACGCGGGTTCGGGTCGGTGTTCATGACGAAGAGCTGGGTATCGAACCCGTCGGGGAAACCGGCCTCGACGAGCAGTGTCTTCGCCCCTTCCGGATCGAACGCATAGCCTTCATATGCATCGTCATAGCCCGGCATCAGCGGCGGCAGCGGCTGGTTCGCCGGCACCGCGCGGTTGTTGATGATGCGGACCACACGATCCTTGTTGATCGCCATGTTGACGGCGCGACGCACCAGCACATTGTCGAACGGCGCGACATTGCCGTTCATCGTCACATAGCCGGTGTGAAGCTGGCCGCCTTCGACGATCAGGCCTTCGTTCGCCGGATCGTTCATCACTTCCTCGAACTGCGCCGGCGGAATGCCATCGCCCAGCACATCGACTTCGCCGCGCTGCAGCCGCAGCAGGGCGACCGTCGGCTCCTGTCCGACCTCGAAGGTGATCTTGTCGAGATAGGGCAGGCCCGCATGGTGATAGTCGGGATTGCGCTCGAACACGAGACGCTGGCCCAGGGTCCATTCGGTGAGCTTGAAAGCGCCGGTACCGACCGGATGGGTTGCGAAATCGGCGCCGTACTCGTCGACCGCTTCCTTCGGGACGGCGAAGGAGAAGTTGATCGCGAGCACATGGAGGAAGGTCGCGTTCGGTGCCGACAGCGTGAACACGACCGTATCGTCGTCGGGCGTGGCGATGCCGGAGAGCTCGGTTGCTTCGCCCGCCGCCATCGCATCGAACCCGGCGATCGAGGCGAAGAAACCCTGGCCGGGGCTCTGCGTTTCCGGATTCACCGTGCGCTCGATCGAATATTTGATGTCGCCCGATGTCAGCGCGCGGCCGTTATGAAACTTGACGCCGTCGCGCAGCTTGAACGTGTAGGTGAGACCGTCTTCGGAAATCTGGTAGCTCTCGGCCAGATCGGGCACCAGCTCGGTCGTGCCCGGCGCATAATCCATCAGCCCGCTGAACAGGCTCTTGATCATCGACCAGTTCTGCCAGTCGTAACCGATCGCCG
>JBBDWW010000289.1:0-3237 GCA_040902645.1 Dongiaceae bacterium
CCCGGGCCTTTAGAACGATCGGGCCGATGGCCCGACCGGTTTTCTCACAACGTTACTTCCAGCCGGCGCGATCCATGATCTGGACGGCTTCCTGCCGCACGTCGGCGAGCTGCTCAAGCGGGAGCGGATCGGCTTCGTATTCGCCGAACGAAGCGACGACCTCGTTCGCCTGCATGTCGGTGCGGATCGGATATTCGTTGACCGCGTCCGCGAACAGACGCTGCGCCTCGTCCGTCACCAGGAATTCGAGGAACGCGATCGCCTCATCCCGATGCGGCGCATTGGCGGCGACGCCGCCGCCGGTGATGTTCACATGCACGCCGCGATCGTCCTGGTTCGGCCAGAAGATGCGCACGGCCTTCGCCGCCGCCATCTGGTCGGGCTCGTCTTCGGCCTGCAGCATGCCGCCGAGATAGTAGGTGTTGGCGATCGCGATATCGCATTCACCCGCCGCCACAGCCGCGATCTGGTCGCGGTCGCCGCCATTCGGTTCGCGCGCGAAATTGGCGACGAAGGCGTTGGCCCATTCCTGCGTCGCTTCCGCACCATTCGCGAGGATCATCGAAGAAACCAGCGACTGGTTATAGACGTTGGACGATGAGCGGATGCAGATGCGGCCCTTCCATTTCGGATCGGCCAGATCCTCATAGCTCGAGAGCTCGGACGGATCGACGCGGTCCGGCGCGTACATGATCGGCCGGGCGCGCAGGCTGAACCCATACCAGCGCCCGTCCGACTGACGATAGGCTTCCGGAATGGCCTCGTTCAGGACGTCGGAGTCGATGGCCTGCAGCAGTCCCTCATGGTCGGCATCGAGGATGTAACCGACATCGGCGGTCAACAGCACGTCGGCCGGGCTGTTCGGCCCTTCGCTCTTGAGGCGCTCGACGAGACCTTCCTTCGCGAAGATCACGTTGATCTGTGTGCCGGTCTCGGCCCGATAGGCGTCGAGCACCGGCTGGATCAGGACTTCCTGCCGCGTCGTGTAGACGTTGAGGACATCCTCTGCCTGGGCAGCGAGGGCGGGAGCGAGGATCGCCGCGCTGGTGGCGAGGACGACAAGCCTCGGCCTCAGCGTATGGAAGATGCGTTCAAGCATGAGGGTCTCCTTGTGGGTGTGCTGGCGCATTGATAATGATAACGATAACCATTCGCAACTAATAAAGGCGGGCGGGTGGCCCGGCGAACCGGGGCAAGGGTTGCCGCTCCCGGTTTCCGGCCTCAGACGGCCGAGGTATGGTGCGGCGCCATTGCCCGCTTCAGGCGGCGCAGATCGCGATTACAGAGGGCCAGGGAATGCATATCCGCTCAGTCGTTTACGGCAGTTTGCTGGTGCTGCTTCTGTCAGGCTGCGACGACAAACAGGCGGCCGAAATCAAGGCCGAGACCGAAGCCAATTTCGCGGCGCTGACGGCATCGGGCGATCTCACGCATGGCGCGATCACGGTCGAATCCGAGGGCGATGGTTATCGCGTCGCGATCGCGGACACCGTCGTCAAACCGGCACCCGACATGGAGATGCATCTTGGCACGCTTCGCTATCTGCATACGCCGGTCGACGAAGACATGATCCGGTACGACGATGCCGAAATCGACAGTCCGATCGCGCTCCGTGGGGCCGACAGTACCGAGGCTGGCAGCATGGTGGTCGACATCGAACGGGCCAGCGGCACCTGGTACAAGCCGCTGCTGGCCTTTGTGTCGGTCGATGTCCTGCTTCGCTCCGTTCAGATCGAAAGCCCGAACGAACCGACGCTGCAGTTCGACAATGTGCAGGCGACGCTCGAAACGGAGGATCCGCGCGCCGCGCGCACCAACCAGACCGGCACGATGTCCTTCGATGTGATGCGGGTGGTTGAGGTCAGTGGCGAGCGCACGGTACTCGACGGGCTTCGTCTCGAATCGGAGTTCTCCGGTGTCGACCTCAAGGCCTGGACCGAAGCTTCGAATGCACTCGACCAGGCGGCGCAAACCGGTGGCGATATCTCCGGCGCCATCGTTCAGATGATCGACAGCATCACGGCGGCGCGCGGCAGCGTCGTTCTCGATCATGTCGAGCATGCCGACGCGGCGGGGGTGGAGCAGTTCTCGCTCGATGGCATGCGGATGACCTTCGGTGTCGCGGACGTCGATCAGGAAGCAGGCAGCCTGAACCTCGCGATCGGTTATGACGAACTGGCAATGGCGGAAACGGCGTTTGCCGGCGATCCGACCGCGGGTCTGATGGCGCCGCTCTCAGCGACGATCAACATCGTCTTCAGCAACGTGCCCTTCCGTCAGGTTGCCTCGACCCTCACCGCGATGGCGCCGAACCTTACCCAGACCGGGGAAGGGCAGGCGGATATCATGGCACTGCTCGTGCTGTCGGCATTGCAGACCGCGCTGTCGAATGCGGATACAAGGATCGATCTTTCGGGCACCCAGTTCGCGCTCAAGGATGCGCGGATGACGCTGGACGGCATCGTCGATGTCGATCCGGACGCGATGTTCGGTGCCGTGGCCAAGCTCGACCTCGCGATCTACGATCTGGACGTGCTCACCGAACGCGTGATGGCGCTGCCGGCCGGGCCTGAGGTGCAACAGCTTCAGGGATCGCTGATGTATCTCGCGAGCGTTTCCGAGCGCAGCGAAGATGGCGGCGAAACGGTCGATCGCTATAAGATCGTGGTTACGCCGACCGGCGACGTTCAGGTCAACGGCCAGCCGGTTTTCTGATTTCCGTTCTCGGTTTTACGCTTATGAGGAGACCTTCATGACCGAGGTCGTCGTTCCTGCTTCGCACGGACGCGCCGTCGAGGTGCCGGCCGGCGGGCGCATCCGCATTGTCACGCCGCAGGGTCATCAGGCGGCGGATTTTTTCGCCTTCCGGGCCGACGATCCGGGCGAATGGTTGTCGCCGATGCATACCTGGGTGACGACGCGATCGATCCGGCCGCGGCAGGGCGATGTTTTTCTTTCGCGCTATCGCCGGCCGATGCTCGAGTTCACCGTCGACAAAGCCGAGGGCATTCACGACATGATGCTCGCGGCCTGCGATCCAATGCGATACGAGCTGCTCGGCGTTAAGGGCCATCACCGGAGCTGCGCCGAGAATCTGGAACAGACGATGCAGGCCCGCGGTCACAAATTGCCGGTGACGCCGCAGCCGGTTAATTTTTTTACCAACACAAAAGTCCGCGAAGACGGGGTGCTGCAGGCCGTCGAGAACACGGTGAAGCCCGGCGCCTATGTCGAGCT
>JBBDWW010000290.1:0-22251 GCA_040902645.1 Dongiaceae bacterium
CGCCGCTGCCGACCTGGCTCTTGCGGCTGGCGGCGCGAACCGCCTCGCGCTGCGATCGTTCGCGCTCATAGAGCCGCGCGCGCAGGACCTTGAGCGCCTTCGCCTTGTTCTTATGCTGCGATTTCTCGTCCTGTTGCTGGACAACGAGCCCGGTCGGCAGATGGGTGATCCGCACCGCGCTGTCGGTCGTGTTGACCGACTGGCCGCCGGGGCCGCTCGCGCGAAAGACGTCGATCCGCAATTCGTTTTCATCGATCTTGATATCGACTTCCTCGGCCTCGGGCAGCACGGCGACGGTCGCCGCCGAGGTGTGGATGCGCCCGCTGGTTTCGGTATCCGGCACGCGCTGCACGCGATGCACGCCCGATTCGTATTTGAGCCGGGCGAACACCCCACGTCCCGTGATCGAGACGATCGCTTCCTTGTAGCCGCCGATATTGGTCTCGCTCAGGCTCATGGTTTCGAACTTCCAGCCCTTGAGCTCGGCATAGCGGCGATACATGCCGACCAGATCGCCCGCGAACAACGCCGCCTCGTCGCCACCGGTCCCGGCGCGCACTTCGAGGATGGCGTTGCGCTCGTCGGCCTCGTCCTTGGGCAGAAGCATGACGCGGATCTGCCGGTCGAGCGCCTCCTCGCGCTCTTCCAGAAGAGGCAGCTCCGCTTCCGCCAGCGTCCGCATTTCGGCATCGGTCGCGGGATCGTCGCGCAACGTCTCGAGGTCGCGGCGCTCCTGGCGTGCGGCGCGGAACTCGCTGATCGACGCAACCAGCGGCGAGAGGTCGGAATATTCCTTCGACATGCGCGCAAATTCCTGCGCATCGCGCCTTCCTTCGCTGGCCAATGTGACGCCAAGCTGCTCGTGACGCGCGATCACCCGATCCAGTTTCTGTTCCAGGCTCACGCCCCCGCCTCCCGATCCTTGTCTTCCGGTTTCGCGCCGCGATCCGTATCGTCCTGTGCCGTATCGTCGTCTTCCGCCGCGAACAGCTCCTCCAACCATCGTTCGGCGTCCTGGCCTTCGCCGCGGGCCGCCAGCCGGCGCAGCGCGAGAGCCGGATCGTGCAGCAGCCGGTTCAACAGCCGGCGCGTCGCCTCGTCGGCATCCGCGCCATGGGCGGCCAATATCTCGGCTCTAACCTGCTCGAACCGCGCCCGCAATCGACCCAGCACCGGCGCCGTTTCGCGCGCCGCCGCCTTTTTGCGATAGGCCGACGCGGCCTCGGCAACGATCGCGCGGGCCGCCGCCGCTTCGGCCTGCCGGTTCGTGAGCCCGTCTTGTGCCAGACGATCAAGATCGTCCATGCCATAGAGAAACGCATCGTCGAGCGAACCAGCCGCCGGCTCGATATCGCCCGGAATGGCCGCATCGAGCAACAGCATCGGTCGGCGACGCCGCGCGACCAAAGCGATTTCGACCGTGGCTGCGGTCAGCACGACGCGGCCAAGCCCCATGGCGCTGATCGCGATATCGGCCCCTTCCAGCGCCGCTGCCAGTTCCGCTTCCTGCCGATAGTGACAGCCGAGCTGGCGCGCCAGCGCCGCCGCGCGGTCGGCCGAAGGGTGCATGACGGTAAGCCGGGTGAGACCGCCCGCGCGCAGGGCCTCGGCGAGCAGCAGCCCCATATCGCCGAGCCCGATCAGGAGGGCGCTCGCTTGCGCGAGATCGCCGTGCAGCCGGCGCGCGACATTGCGCGCCACAGTCACCATCGAGACCGGATGCTGGGCGAGCGCCGTTTCCGTGCGCACCCGCTTCGCGCAGCCATAGGCCGCCTGCAGCAACGGTTCGAGCAGCGGACCGATCATGCCGGCATCGCGGGCGCGGCGATGGCTCTCCTTGAGCTGGCCCAGCACCTGCGCCTCGCCCGGCACGGCGCTGTCGAGCGCGGCGGCCACAGCGAAGAGCTGCGTCATCGCCGCGTCGTCGCGGTCGACATAGATTTCGCGGGCGATCGACGCGGGATCGACATCGAGTGCCTGCGCCAGGAGCGCGCGCAACCGCGGCAAATCGTCGGCGCGAACGGCGGCATAGAGCTCGAGCCGGTCGCAGGTCGGCAGCACCAGCGCCTCTTCGATACCGCCTGCGCGCAGCGCCGCACCGAGCCGCGATGCCGCCTCGTCGTCGAGAAACAGCCGCTCGCGCAGCGCCGGACCGACGGTACGGAACGACGCACCGACCAGGACGAGCCGGCGCGATTCTGCATCGCCCCTGTCGCCCGTCTTTTGCATCGCTAGCGGAAGCGGGCGAGCCGCTCTTCGATCGCGTCGAGCTTCACTTCCGCCTGCTCGCCGCTGTCGAGATCGCGCAGCATCACCGTGCCGCGTTTCATCTCGTCCTCGCCCAGAATCAACGCCGCGGCGGCCTCGATCTTGTTGGCCCGCTTCATGCGCTTGCCGAGATTGCCGGAAAAACCGAGATCGGCGGTGAAACCCGCCATGCGCAGCCGCTCGGCCAGTTCGAGTGCCGGCCCTTCGGCCGCTTCGCCGACCGGCACGATCGCAATCGGCCGGCGCAGCGATGGCGGCGCCTCGGCCAGCATCGCCAGCCGTTCGATGCCCCCGGCCCAGCCGACACCCGGCGTCGCCGGGCCGCCCATCATTTCGACCAGCCCGTCATAGCGACCGCCGGCGATCACGGTGCCCTGGGCGCCGAGCGCCTCGGTCGTGAACTCGAACGCCGTATGACAATAATAGTCGAGGCCGCGCACCAGCCGCGGATTGCGCCGATAGACGATGCCGAGCCGGTCGAGCCCGTCGGTCACGGCGGCAAAGAAAGACTGGCTCGCCTCGTTGAGATAGTTCGTGAACAGCGGGGCGCCGGCAACAATGTCGCGATCTTCCTTATCCTTGGAGTCGAGAATCCGCAGCGGATTGCGCTCGAGCCGGGTGCGGCTGTCCGGCGACAGGAAATTGATCTGCGGCGTCAGATAGTCGACCAGCGCCTGCCGATAGGCCTGGCGGCTCTCGCTGTCGCCGAGCGTGTTGATTTCGAGTTGGGTGCGGTCGGCAATGCCGAGCGCTTCGAGGATCCGCTGGCCGAGCGCGATCACCTCGATATCGGCGAGCGGCTGGGCGACGCCGAGCAGTTCAACGCCGATCTGGTGGAACTGGCGCATCCGGCCTTTCTGCGGTCGTTCGTAGCGGAACATCGGGCCGCTATAGAAAAACTTGAGCGGCAGCGACTGGGTCAGCCCGTTCGAGACCAGCGCGCGGCACACGCCCGCCGTTCCCTCCGGCCGCAGGGTCAGCTCTTCGCCGCCGCGATCGGCGAAGGAATACATTTCCTTGGTGACGATATCGGAGACGTCGCCCAGCGTGCGCTTGAACACGTCGGAAAATTCGAAAATCGGCGTCGAAATCTCGTCATAGCCGTAGCGTTCGGCGATCTTTCTTGCCGTTTCGACGACATGACGGTGCCGGCGTCCGACCTCGCCATAGAGATCGTGCGTGCCGCGCACCGGCTGCAGGCTGGAACTCGACATGATCGCGTCCCTTACGCCGCGGACTGGGCGGGTTTCGGTGCCTCGGCGGCGCGCCGCGCCTCGATCTCGGCGGCCTTCTGCTCGATCAGCTCGACCAGATGATCGACCAGGTTCGCATCCTTCAGTCGATGATGCTGTTCGCCGGCGATGTACACCATGTGCGTGCCGTTGCCGCCGCCGGTGAAGCCGATATCGGTCTCGCGCGCCTCGCCCGGCCCGTTGACGACGCAGCCGATGATCGAAACCGTCATCGGTGTGGTGATGTGCTGGATCCGCTCTTCGACGGCGGCGACCGTCGAGATCACGTCGAACTGCTGGCGCGCGCAGGAGGGGCATGCAATCACCGTCACGCCGCGATGGCGCAAACCGAGACTTTTTAGAATTTCGAAACCGACCTTCACCTCCTCGACCGGATCGGCCGAAAGCGAGACGCGGATCGTGTCGCCGATCCCCGACCAGAGCAGCATGCCGAGCCCGATCGAGGATTTGACCGTGCCGCTGCGCGTCGCACCCGCTTCGGTGATGCCGACATGGAGCGGATAGTCGCAGGCCTCGGCCAGGCCCTGATACGCCGCGACCGCGAGGAACACGTCGGATGCCTTCACGCTGATCTTGAATTCTCGGAAATCGTTGTCCTCGAGAATGCGCGCATGGTTGAGCGCGCTCTCGACCATCGCCGCGGGACAGGGCTCGCCGTATTTTTCGAGCAATTCGCGCTCGAGCGAGCCCGCATTGACGCCGATTCGCATCGAACAGCCATGATCGCGCGCTGCCCTGACGACCTCGCGCACGCGCTCGGCCGAACCGATATTGCCGGGATTGATGCGCAGACAGGCGGCACCGGCCTCGGCCGCCTCGATCGCCCGGCGATAGTGGAAATGAATGTCGGCGACGACCGGCACCTGGGATGCCCTGACGATGGCGCCGAGCGCCGCGGTCGATTCCTGGTCCGGGCAGGAGACCCGCACGATGTCGATCCCGGCCGCTTCGAGGCGGCGGATCTGCTCGATCGTGCCGGCGATATCGGTCGTCGCGGTGTTGGTCATCGACTGCACCGAGATCGGCGCATCGCCGCCGACGGCAACCGAACCGACCCGGATCTGCCGGCTCGGACGACGCTGGATGTCGCGATAGGGGCGCACGCTCATCGGCGCAGATTCCCTCGAAAGGCCGCGGCTTTTTGCGGCAAAAGCGGGCGCAAGATGCGCCGGCCGAGGGTAAAGATCAAGGCAGCGCCGTGCCGCTCGCGAGGCGCTCCGGATCGAGCATGACACCGCGCCGTCCGACCCCGACCGTGCCGAGCGAGGGCGCCTTGTCGCCGTCGACGAACACATCGATGCCGCCGGCATTGCCCACGGTCATGGTGAGGCCCGGCTGGTCGGGAACCAGATAGCGATCGCCAGAGCGCAAGACCCGCGCCCAGATCGCCTCACCCTCCGCATTCTGTACTTCGACCCAGCTTTCCATCCGCGCGACGATGACGACGCGCGAGCCAGCAAAGGCGACGCCGTAACCGACGCCATCGCGCACGGTTTCGGGAACCCGCGGCGCTTCGGGAATGGATGCCACCTGCGTTGTGCCCGCAGCCGTCGTTGCCGCGTCGCCGTCGGCCGAATCCGTACCGGCACCGGCCGGCGCCAGCGGTGTCAACGGCGCTTCCTCGACGGAAGCGGCATCGGCCGTTGCCGCTTCATCGACATCGCTGTCGGTCGAGGTTGCGTCAGACGCAGCCGCCTCGGCCGCCGGATCAACCGTTTCAGTCTGCGTGGCGCCGGCGGTTAGCGTTTCTGCTGCGGTAGCGGTCGTCGACTGATTCACGGAAGCGGCGGTTTGCCCGGAAGCGGGATCGATCGCTGCACCATCGAGCGCGGGATCGGACGTCGCGGTTGCAGTTGCCGCAGGCGCGGTTGCGGCGCTGCCGGTATCGCTCGCCTCCGCAGCCACGACGGGGGTTTCGCCAAGGATTGTTGCGGTTTCTGCGACTGCCGGTTCTGCCGGCTGGGCCGGTGCTTCCGCTGCCGTCGCCGAACTCGCGCTGATCTCGCTTTCGGATTCGTCGTCCGTGCCGATCGTCGCGTTCGCCATCTCCTGCAGCGATTCGGGAACGGCCGGAATCATGTCGACCAGATCGCGATCGCGATCGGAAAGGTAAAACCAGCCGCCATAAGCGAGCAACGCGACCACCAACCCGATCAACAACACGGCCCCGCTCGGCACCTTCGCTTCGGCGGTCGGAACCGGGAACACGAGTTGCGTGCGGCGATTGACCAGCGCCGCCTCGTCGCGGAAGCGGCGCACGAGTTCGAGCGGATCGAGACCGAGATATTCGGAATAGGAGCGCACGAAGCCGACCGCATAAGTCGAACCCGGCAGCGCCTGGTAATTGCCGTCTTCGATCGCCCGGAGATAGACGCCGCGAATCCGCAGCTGCTGCGAAACGGCCGCGATATCCTGCTGATAGGATTCGCGGGTTTCACGCAATAGTCGGCCGACCGCGCCGGGTTGCATCTCCTCGCGCCCCGTTTCGGTGGTCCCGACCCGCTGTCCGGTCGTCATGTAACCTGCGCCTGTCGGCGGAGTGGCATTGCGTCCCTTTGCGCCCCGGTACGCCTTGCGGCCAAAATCCGAAAAATCCCACGCCCGGCCAATATTTAACAGCCTCCTGCCCGCCGCCACAATCCTTGATGCCGGGAATGTGACGAAAACCCCGAGGAATTCCCGGCGTTACGGCGTTGCTATGCGGAAGAAGCGGTCTCGCCCCGGGCCCGCAACGCGCTGACGGCCTGCTCGACCAGCTCGGTCAGGATCTCGGTGGTCGTCTGTTCGCGCGTCACCATCCCGACGCTCTGGCCGGCCATCAGCGAGCCGTTCTCGACATCGCCGTCGATCACCGCCCGGCGCAACGCTCCCGCCCAATAATGCTCGATCTCGAGCTGGGCCGCCTTCTGGTCAAGCTCGCCGCGATTGAAGCGGTCGATCACCTGCCGCTGGGCCTCGGCAAAACGCTTGGTCGCATCGTTGACCAGCGCCCGCACGGGGATGACCGGAAAGCGCGGGTCGAGCTGGACCGACGGGACCGCATCGCGCGCGCTCGCCCGGATGAAGGCCGCCTTGAAATGCGCATGCGCGATCGATTCGCGAGCGCAGACGAAGCGGGTGCCGAGCTGACAGCCGGCTGCACCCATCTCGAGATAGGCGACGATCGCCTCGCCCCGGCCGATACCGCCGGCCACGAACACCGGCACCTCGCGAACGACCGGCAGAATTTCCTGGGCCAGCACGCTGGTCGTGACCGGGCCGATATGACCGCCCGCCTCCATGCCTTCGATCACCAGCGCGTCGGCGCCGGAGCGCAACAACTTCTTTGCCAGCACCAGAGCCGGCGTGAAACAGACCGCCTTTGCCCCGCCCTGACGGATGCGCTGGATTGCGGTCGCCGGCGGCAGTCCACCGGCCAGCACGACATGCCCGACCTTGTGATCGAGGCAGACGTCGATCAGCGCATCGAGCTGCGGATGCAGCGTAATGAGATTGACGCCGAAGGGCTGGCTGGTCAGCGCGAATGTCGCCGCGATCTCGTTGGCGAGCAGATCGGGCGTCATCGAGCCCGAGGCGATGACCCCGAACCCCCCGCCATTGGAAATCGCCGAGACCAGATGGCGCTCCGATACCCAGGTCATGGCGCCACCCATGATGGCGTACTCGCAGCCGAAGAATTCGCGTCCGCGCGCCCAGAGCCGGTCGAGCTGGCGCCGAGCATCCTTGCCCGCTGCGTGGCTCGCGCTCGCCGTGAGCGACACGTCGTTCATCGCTTCGTCACGCGGCCCATCGTCATGCCGCGTCCAGACCGTAGGCGGTGTGCAGGGCACGGACCGCAAGCTCGGTGTAATCCTCGGCCACCAGAACGCTGATCTTGATTTCGGAGGTCGAGATGACCTGGATGTTGATGCCCTTCTCGGCCAAAGCGCGGAACATGCGCTGAGCGACACCCGCATGGCTCCGCATGCCAAGGCCGATCACCGAAACCTTGACAACGTTCGGATCGGAGACCAGGGCGGCATATTTGAGTTCGGGCTTGCGATCGGCCAGCACTTTTCCGGCGCGCGCCAGATCGGCCTTCGCGACGGTAAAGGTCATGTCGGTCGAATCGCCGGTCTCCGACACGTTCTGCACGATCATGTCGACATTGATGTTCGCATCCGCGAGCGGACCGAAGATGGAAGCGGCGACGCCGGGCCGGTCGGGCACGCGGGTGAGCGTGATCTTCGCCTCGTCCCGCGAATAGGCGATGCCGCTGACGATTTCCTGTTCCACGATTTCGTCCTCATCCACAACGAGTGTGCCGGGCAGATCGACGAAGCTCGAGAGGACCTGCAGCCGGACGCCGTGCTTCATGGCCATCTCGACCGACCGGATCTGCAGGACCTTGGCGCCCAGCGACGCCATTTCCAGCATCTCCTCGTAGGATACCTTCTCGAGCTTGCGGGCCTTGGTCACGATCCGCGGATCGCTGGTATAGACCCCATCGACGTCGGTGAATATGTCGCATCGGTCGGCATGGAGAGCAGCCGCCAGCGCCACAGCCGAGGTATCCGACCCGCCGCGGCCCAGCGTGGTAACCCGGCTGTCGGAGCCGAGCCCCTGGAAACCCGGAATCACGGCGACCTGGCCGAGCGAAAAGCGGCGCTCGATCTCGGCGGTCTCGATCTCGAGGATCCGCGCCCTGCCATGCACGTCGTCGGTCCGGATCGGGATCTGCCAGCCGAGCCAGGAGCGGGCCTCGACCCCGCATTCCTGCAGCGCCATCGCCAGCAGCCCGGCCGTTACCTGTTCGCCCGCCGACACGACCACGTCATATTCGCGCGCATCGTGCAGCGGCGACACCTCGCGGCACCAATCGACAAGCTGGTTCGTCGCGCCGGCCATGGCGGACGTCACGACCGCAATCTCGTTTCCGGCATCGACCTCGCGCTTGATCCGGCGCGCGACGTTCCGGATGCGCTCGATATCGGCAACCGATGTCCCGCCGAACTTCATGACGAGTCGCGTGCGGCCGGACCGCTCGACCATGGACAGGAATCCTTCGAAATCGGCGGGCCTCGCCCCCTGGCGACGTGCCGGCAAAAAGGGCGGTATGGATAGCCAAGCGGCCCCGGAATGGCAACCGCGCGGCCCGCCATCGAACCGGGCCGGCGGCGCCCGGGATCGGCCCAAGGGCTACAACCGGGCGGTGCCGGGCGGCCCGGCACCTCGATGGTATCGGGACGACCGCCGGGGTGCGCGGCCCCGGAAATGGCCGGCCGCCGCCCTATCGGACCCCCGCCGGGCGCACCGTGATAGGGTTCGCGCCGATCCGCTCGGAGGGGCCCAAGCGATGCTGCGTGGAGCATGGGAAGCGGTCGCGGCTTCATTCGGCCGGCGGAAATCGCATGCCGTCGTCACCATGGCGAACGACGAATTTCTCGAATGGTTCGTCGGGTTTCTCGAAAGCTTTCGCCGCTACAATCCGGCACTGCCCCTCTGGGTCATTCCCTTCGACGACAATATCGAGACGGTCGAGCGATTGTCGCGTGTCTATCGTTACAAGCTGTTCCGGTCCGGGCCCGCCGCGGAAATCGAGACGGTAAGAACCGCGCTCTATGACGACCGGTACTGGAAAAACCGCATCCGCAAACTGCATTGTTTCGCGATCCCGGTCGGGGAATTCCTCTATATCGATGCCGACAGCATCGTCGCGCACGATCTTTCGTCGCTCTTCGGTTTGCTGCGCGACGACCGGCCGTTTCTCTACGGTGTCACACAGGTCGTCGGCGTCTATACGCCGGCCGCCAT
This sequence comes from Dongiaceae bacterium, assembly GCA_040902645.1. Lineage (GTDB taxonomy): Bacteria > Pseudomonadota > Alphaproteobacteria > Dongiales > Dongiaceae > JAWXBK01. The sequence continues at coordinate 9,315 of JBBDWW010000290.1, forward strand.
GGCAGCCCGACCCGATACGGTCCTGTTCAGTACCGGGATCTACGCGAGCAGCAACAAATATATCCCCGTCCACAGCATCGTCGATTTCGCGTTGTCGAACGCGGCGGCGATTCGGGAAATCTCGCCGCCCAGCGATATCGATCAGCCGCTCACGAACTATTTCATCGAGCAGCACCGCATCCCGATCGGCCCGCTCGACGGGGCACAGCCCGCCATCCAGGCCGTCGAATGGGCGGGCAAATGGGACGAACTCGAAATCGGATCCGATTGGATTCGCCATAATCTGACCGGCAAGTGGGTCGGCATCGTCCATTTCTCCGGCCGATCGAGAGAGCTTTCGAAAGGTTCGCCGCTCGACGCGATGAGGCAGGAAATTCTGGCCGCCGGTTTGGCGCGGATGCGGCGCGCCGGGATCGCGGCGCCGCTGCGCATTGCCTGACGGCAGACGCGACCGGCCACCACGGCCCGATTAATGCCCCGCTTTGTTGCCAGAACGGAAATTGCCAGGATCGGCATCGATAGTTAGTGTTTCGGCCAGAATACGCCTCCGGAAAATCCGGATCGCGCAGCCGACAGGACCGGATCGAACCCGTGGCCGCCATCAAACGCCTGTTCGTTCTGGATTCCGGGCTGGCGCATCTGCGCGGCCATCATCTGCATTTCGCGGAAGGCGTGGCGCGCGATGCGGCCGCGCGCGGCATCGAAACGCATTTCTTCGTCGCTCGCAGCGCAGAAATCGACGGGCTTCCGGATCACCCGTTCCACAAGGTCTTCCGCAACTATCTCTATAGCGGCATGTCGTCGGACCCGTATGACGGTGCGCTGCAGGATTTCCATCAGGGTTCCAACGCTTTCCGCGACGACCTCGCGCCGCTCTTGCGCTTCCGGCCGGGGCTGGAAGATCTGATCGTCCAGCCTTCGGCCAGTTTCCGCACCCTTGCCGGCTTCGCCAAGTTCCGCGTCGCGAGCGCATGCCCCTCGCCCGCCGCGTTCCTGTTCCATCATCTGCTGCCGAAAGAACTCGGCACCGCGCCCGGCACGCTGGGCGGCGCGATCGCGCGCATGTCGGGGCGGATGATCGGCACGCTCCAGCCGCGCGGTCGCCATCTGGTCGGCAGCACGACGTCGGTCCTTGCCAACAAGCTGGCGGCGGCGATGGATATCCCCGTGCCGGTCTTGCCCCTGCCGCACTGGTACGAGCCCGGGGATGCGACACCGGATTCGATCTTCCGGCCAAGCGACCCGGGCGTTGCAACCATCGCCTTCATCGGTGCGCTGCGCAGCGAGAAAGGCGGCGACAAAATGGTAGAGATCGCCCGGGCCGCTGAGGATGTCGGCATCGGCGCACGGCTGGTGGTGCAATTTAGCGATCCGGAACCGGCACTCGTGCCGCCATTGCAGGCCTTGCACGAGGCGGGCCGCATCGAGCTGATCGAGCGGGAACTCACCGATGGCGAATTCGCCCGGCTGGTGACGGATGCGACCCTGCTGCTCCTGCCCTATGACCGGGAACCCTATGCCGAGCGGATCTCCGGCCTGTTCTGCCTCGCGTCGGCCTGCGGCACGCCCTGCATCGTGCCGGACGGTACCTGGATGGCGGAACAGATCCTCGCCGGCCGCGCGGCGGGCACGATCTATAGCGGCGACAGCGTTGCCGCGATCGTGGCCGCGATGGGCCGGGCGGTCGGCGATGCGGCGACATTGCGCAAGGACGCGGCGACCCGGACCCGCCACTGGACCTCGCGCGAATCGGGCACGGCCTTGCTCGACGGGCTCATCGAGTGGGCAGCGTAGAGAGCGGGCTAGATCGCGGCGCTTAGCCTTCGATCGTGCTTCGGAGAAATTCCGGACCGCAGCGGAAACGGCGCGACATCGAGCAAACCGTTCACTGACAGAGCCGGCTTGCGTCAGGCGTTGCGCTGATGAAAGCGTTTCCCTTCCTCGACGGTCCGGACGAAATCGCAATCGAACCCGATCGAACTCGAGAAATCGACCCATTTAACGCGCTTCCAGTACGCGACCTGGGCCGGCAGGCGCGACTCGTTCGAATCAGATCGATCCGGTTCCCTCATGGGCTCTGTCGAGATGCCGAGTGAGTGCCTGTTAGCAACCAGTACACCATTTTGCAGCAGCGGCAGCAATGCGGCCTCGTTCAAGACCGGGAATGACAGGGGTTCCCGGCAATGTTATGGAGACAGCGCAACGATTGCAGCCCGAGAACACGGAACGTTCCTTGGCACCAGCACACAGATTCCTGATCATCCTCGCGATGCCGCGCAGCGGCACGCATTTTCTGCGCTCGGCTTTGTCGAAGGGTGCGGAAATCGTCAATCTCGACGAGCCGTTTAATCCCGATCTCACGAGGAAGCTCCAATTCAGTTTTGGTCGATTCCTGCGCAACCGGGTTCGCCGGGAGGCGGACTGGCGGCACGACGCCGCCACCGCCGAAATAGCGCTCGGCACTTTCTTCGGGAAAATGGCTGAACATGCGCCCGATAAACGGCTACTGGTCGACATCAAGGACGAGCAGCTTAGAATCGCAGACTGGCCACCCACCCCTGTCGCCGGGCCGCCGCGGCTGCTTTCGTTCATTATTCGCAACAAATTTCCGATCGTTCGCATGACGCGACGGGACCTGCTGGCCCAATACGCATCCTATGAACTCGCGACGCAATCCGGTCGATGGGTCTCGAATCAGGAGCCGGGTCAGCACCAGCGCGAGATATCCGCGCTGCGGATTGAGCCGGACAAGGCCATCCGGCACATGGAAGGAGTCGCGGCGGACGATGCAGCGGTCGAACAGTGGCTTTCTGGTTACCCGCAAATGCTGCGTCTTACCTATGAAGAGATGATAGTCGGGGGGCGATTGTCTGATACTGCGCGTCGAGGCATCGAACGGCTGACCGGTTTATCGATTTCCGGCGACGTGGTTCCCGAGCCGGAAAAAATGGCGCCGCAACTTCGCGACCTCGTGACGAATCTCGACGAAGTGCTCGATACCCTGAGCAATACGAGCCTGTCGCATTTTCCTGAACAGTACGGGCGGCCATAGGCAGCCGGTCAGATCTCCGGACAGAACCCGAGTGCCGCGATGGTCGTCTTCCGGTTCGCGGGCTTGCCGAGCCAGGCGCGGGCCGCCGGCATGATTCCGGATTTGGCATCGGGCGGCGATTTCTCGCCTGCGCGTTCGTAATGGCGCGCATAGAGTGTGGTGTAGCTTACCGTCTTGCCTCGCGAGGCCGCTATCTTCTGCCCGGAGCGACGGGCGGCTTGAAAGAAGACGCGATCGCCGACCGGACCAAGCTCTCGCGGCATGAACCAGACGCGCAGCAGGTCGAAGGCCGGCCGAAACACCAGCCAGCAGTTCGTGTCGACATGCCGGCCGGCAATCTCTTCCGCCGCATCGACCGGGAGACGCGAGCCATCCGGCCGGTGCAGCGTTCGCCAAGAATGGCATAGCGGCGCACCGGTCTTCTCGTGGACACGCAGCAGAATTTCGAGATGGCGCGGCTTGAACCAGTTGTCGGCATCGAGCCAGGCAACTCCCTCATAACCTTCCGCGGCGGCGAGCAGGCCGCCCATGGCCCGTGCCACATTGCCGAGATCGGCATGCGCACGAGGCAGGATGACATGGCGCAAAGCTCCGCCGAGGGCGGCGACCTCGGCGGATGGGTGGCCATCGGCGACCATGAAATGATCGGCGCGTACGGTTTGCGCCGCCACGCTGTCGATACAGCGGCGCAGGGTTGCGGGGTCTTCCTTATAGTAAGGTGTGACAACGGCAATCTTCATGCGGCGACCCATCCGGGATGGCCAGTTGCCTCGCGGCGCGCACTGGGCGATTCTGCTTCGATGCTAGCAGCTTCGTTCGAACGGGGGCAGTTGCACGAAGCCCGCGCCCGGCGCCTCACATGAGCCCTGTCGACAGGCTGTTCGTGCTCGACCCGTTGCCGGTCGGCAAGGGCGGCCATCACCAGCATTTCATCGACGGCATCCGCCGCGATGCCGGCCGCTGGTGCCGCGGGATTCACTTCCTTGTCGCCCGGAAACGGGAAGGCGGCCCGCCGCCCGAACCGCCGTTTCACGAAGTGTTCCGGCATTATCTCTACAAACAGCTCTCGACCGATGCGCGCACCGGTCCCGCCAACGATTTCGAGACCGGCAGCGAGGCCTATCGCCGCGACCTTGCAGCCCTGACCGCGATGGCACCCGGACCGGGCGATCTGATCCTGCTGCCTTCGGCCAGCATTCGCACCCTGGGCGGTCTTGCGAAATGGCGCATCGATGTGGCATCGCCGACGCCCGTTGCGGCGCTGTTCCATCACGCCATTCCGTTTCATCTGACATTCGAACCGGGCAGCGTCGGCCATGCGATTGCCCGAACGACATCCGGCCTGTTGCGCACTGGAGAAGAATGCGGGCCCGTGCTGCTCGGCAGCACCAATGCCGTTCTTGCGGAACGTCTTGGCGCGGCGATGGAACGCCCCGTTCGCGTTCTGCCGCTGCCGCATTGGTACGATCTCGACGCGCCATCCGCGGAACCGGTCGTCCTGCCGTCAACATCCGATCGGGCGCCAGTCGGTTTCGTCGGCAGCCTCCGGCGGGAAAAAGGCGGTGAGCGCATTCCCGGTATCGTTGGCGCCGGCGCGGGTCTTCCGCTGCGCTGGATCGCGCAGGCGCATGCGCCCGATCCCGGACTGCTCGAACCGTTGCGGGCGCTCGAACAAGCGGGCCGCGTCGAACTGATTGCGAGGGAGCTGAGCGAAGGAGAATTCCTGCGCCTGATGCACGACCTTGCGCTGATCGTTCTGCCCTACGAACGCGTGCGATACCATGCGCGCGTTTCGGGCCCGTTCGCCTTCGCCGCGGCGTTCGGCCGGCCCTGCGTGGTGCCCGATGGCACGTGGATGGCCAGCCAGATCGAAACCGGCAAGGCGGCTGGTATCGCCTATCGAGGCGATGCGCCGGCCGCGATCGCGGCAGCGATCGGGACCGCACTCGAACGATTGCCGGAACTGACCCGACAGGCGGAAAAGCTCGCGGTACGCTGGCGCAAGGGCGAAAGCGGCATGGCGTTGCTCGAAGCGATTATGTTGTGGGCAACGCGTGATACAGATCGCTAGCGCGATTTCCTGCCGGACCGTTTGCGCGATGCAACCGTGTCGAGCCCTTGAATGTGTCGCAAATATTGCTGCGCAAACTCCAGCGACTGCACATCGGCCTGCCGCGTCAAATCGGTCGCGGCATCGTTCACGGCGGTCGGCTTAAGGTCCAGAAATATCTGCAGGTCGCGCCACACTGCTTCGAGTGAAGTCTCGATACTTTCGTACTCGAGAAAGAGCATCGGTCGATCGATTCTTTTCAACAATGTCCGAATTGAGCGCTCGCGCGCAAGGAAGCCGCGCAAACTGGCGCTGACGAACACGGGATCAAGCACTAATTCACGATCGCTCTCGGGTGCCAGGGTCGAAGCCCATTGCCCGCTCTGCTGCGCGCGCATAGCGGAAATCGCCTGCGCCAGCTTGTTGCGACGGGTCAGCAATACGATCCGGTCGAACCGTTCGACGAATCGTTGCGGCGGCAAGTCGCGGCCGAACTGCCGGAGCTGAGGCAACAGGCATTTAACGCCGAAATAACCGTTTTCGGTGGTTCGGAGTTCGCGAATTTTTTCGAGATACCCTTCGGCTGCAGGCATAACCCTGGCTGGAAACAGGCGCGCGGTGAAGTCGCGGCGATAATTTTCGTTGAAGTATTCAAGCGGCACGCCCGCACCGCGCTTGAACAGCATGTCGGACAACAACGTACTGCCGCTCCGCATCTCGGCCAGTATCAAGTAGGAAAGACGAACCGGATGGCCGGTCTTATCGAGCTGATCGGAGACCCGGTTCCGCCGCAGCTCGGTTGCCGTAAGTTTTTCTGTGGCCCTCGGCGCAGCTCCCATCAATAAGACCTGCCCTGCATTTTCTTGATGATCTTCACATAATTGAGGCTATCGAGACCGGCGCGCACCTCGTCCTTCCAGAAGCGGTCGATCACCTGCTCGAGGCAATTGGACAAGAGCCGTCCCTCGAAGATGCGCCGCTTCGCATCCGCCGGCAGGCCGATCGAATCGAGCGCCGCGGCGAGCATGCGATCGAACATCGCCATGTCGAAATGGATATGGCCGAGCATGTCCGCGGCGATCCGGCCGGCGAGCGCGATCCGCGGCCGCGCCGATACGTCTTCCATGAGCTGCACCATCAGGACGGCGAACCGGCCGGGCACCTCGCCGAGCGTCTTCACGTCGCCGCGCCGGACGAGGAAGCGCTTGAGCACTTCCATGTCGGTCGCCTTGACATTGGCCGAGGGGAAATTCTGCCGAATCGAGCGCAGCAGAATGTCGCGCAAGCCGCGCGAGCAGAAATGAAACTCGAACGGCGTCGTCGCGATCGGCGTCACGATCTCGTGGATGAATTCTTTCTTGGGCGGAATCGGTTTGCGGCCGATCGGAATATGCGCGGTCATCGTCTTGATGCCGGCGGTCTGGTACACCGTCTTGGTCATCCATTTCGGAAACATGCTCGCCTGCGCCACGACCTCGGCATAGCCGGTCGGCGCCTCCTGGGCGGATGCAACCATCACCGAGCGGAAATGCACCACCCTGTATTGGCCTTTATGCGAGGCCAGCAGACCCTTGATGCTTCGCTCGCCGAGATAGACATATTCGTCGAGATCGGCGAGGAGCAGCCATTCGCAACGTTCGGCGAGGTTCGGCATGAGGCCGTCGAACAGCGCCTCGGCATCGTCGAAGCGCTTCGGCATGAGGATGTCGACGCGATCGCCAAAGCCCAGCCATTCGATCTGCGCCTGCAGCGGTGCCGTATCGGCGTTCTCGCCCTGGATGAGAAAGACCCGGTCGAAGCCGAGTCGGTCGAGATAATGTGCGAGGAATCCGCTGAAGAATGGAAACTCGATGCTGTGGATGCGACTGAGGACCGCGGTTTCGACCTTCTTCATCGTGCCTCTTCGGGCCTCGTCCGATCGCATCGCAGACATTTATCGCGGGCCGGGCGATCCTATCCGGCGCGGCGGCGCGAAACAAGTTGTCGATGCTGTGGCACGGTTGGGAACGCGAACCCCAGCGTGCCCGGCGGACGCACGGGCGTCGCCGGCGATCGAACCGGGGGTTGTAGGACGCCCGTTGGATCGGCGAGACTGACGTTGCATTTGCAGTGCAGACCCGTGCCTATCGGAGTTTCGATGAGCGCTGACGACCAGAACGAGGCGACGGCAAACGCTCCCGCGCGCTCATTCTCGACGGCGGCCGAGCTGGAGGCCGAGGTGCGGCGCCTTGCCCCCTTTCATCACGATATCGCGCTGCCGTTCGGCGTCAGGACCCATGTGCCGGACCTCGCGCGGCGCACCGACGAGTCGACGCGCCACTCTGGCAGATGACCATCCCCAACCGCTCCCACGCGAACAGTCCGAGGGCGAGCGTGGCGCTCTGGCGGGCGAACCGGCGCATCTGCCAGTTTTCGCCAAACCAGAGGGCGGTCGTCGAATTGTTGAAGTTTCTCGGGTTTACGAAGATCAGGAAGCTTGCGCATCGCAGCCCCGATCTCGAACCGCGCTATCGCGAGGGAACCAGGGGGACCTTTCTGGCGCTGCGCTGAGCAGCGACCGGAATTCCGATTCGCGCCGCCTTCTACTCCATGGCAAAATGCCATCGATGTGCGCCGCAAAATCCCGCCCCAACATCGTTCTGTTCCTCGCCGACCAGCTTCGGCGCAATGCGCTCGGCTGTTACGGCGCGGCGGACGCGGCAACGCCGCATATCGATGCGCTCGCCGCATCGGGCGTGACGTTCGATGCTGCCTGTTCGAGCTTTCCGGTTTGCGTCCCCTATCGCTTCACGCTGATGACGGGCTTGCGCGCGCTCACCCGCGACGTGCCCTGCCTCGGCTGGCGCATGTCGCCGGCAGAGCGGACCATCGCCGATGCGTTCAACGAAAACGGCTATGACACGATCTATCTCGGCAAATGGCATCTCTTCGGCGCCAATCCCGAAGAGAGCGGCTGGGTTCCGCCCGATCATCGCGGCCGGTTCGGAACCTGGGAAGGGTTCGAGAAGGTCAACGACCATTTCCGGACCGACCTCTATGGCGGCAGTACGCGCGACCCGCAACGCTATGAGGGGTTCCAGACCGACGTGCTGGTCGACCGCGCGCTGGCGCTGCTCAAGGAGCGGCGCAGCGGAAAGCGCACGAAGAACGAGCGGCCGTTTCTGTTCGTGCTCTCGGTCGAACCGCCGCATCCGCCGCTCGGCGCTCCGCGCGAATACGAACAGCGGCGCCGCGCGATGCCGCCCACCTTGCCGCCAAACTTTTTGTTCCGCGAGACCGATACCGGGCCCGAGCCGAAACTGCCGGCGCGCGCGCGCGACAATGCGATCCTCTCCCGGCAGATCTACCAGGCGATGGTCGACAATCTCGACGACAATGTCGGCCGGTTCGTCGCCGGAATCGACGCGCTCGGTCTCGCCGACGAGACCGTATTGCTGTTTACCGCCGATCACGGCCAGATGGACGGCGCGCATGCGCTGCCCAACTCGGTCAAGCGCAACCCGTACGAGGAATCGGTCGGCGTGCCGTTGATCGTGCGCGATCCGCGGCGCAAGGCCAGCGCCGGTATGCGCGCAGCCGAACCGGTCGGCACCGAAGATCTGTTCCCGACCTTACTCGGCCTTGCCGGCATCGCGCCGATGCCCGGCCTGCCGGGTCTCGATCTCGCAGGGCTGCTCGATGCGCCGGCGCGCGCGCTCGATCGCACCGGCCTGCTGCTTTACCTCACGCATCATTTCGAATCGGATCATCCCTGGTATCGCCGCGGTTGGCGCGCCTTGCGCACGCGCGAGCATCTGTTCGCCTGCTGGGGACCGCGCGCCAGCGGTATCAAACCCTGGCATCTCTACGATCTGAAGGCGGATCCCTGGCAGATGAACGATCTCGTGAAGCGCGATGCGCCGGCCGTCGCCCGCTTCACCGGCCTGCTGCGCGATACGATGGCCGAGGCCGGCGACCATCTCGGTTTCGCCGCATGAGGATCGCTGGATGAGCGACCACCACGCATCGGACGAACGTCCCGGTAGCGCCCGGCCGGCGGGCAGCAGCGTCGATCCGGACGAGATCGCGCGGTTCGAGGCGCTGGCCAATTCATGGTGGGATCCCGATGGCCCGTTCCGGCCGTTGCATAAATTCAATCCGACCCGGCTCGGTTTCATCCGCGATCGCATCGCCTTGCATTTCGGTCGCTCGACCACGGACACCCACCCTTTCGCTGGGCTCTCTTTGCTCGATATCGGCTGCGGCGGCGGGCTGGTCGCGGAACCGATGGCGCGGCTGGGCGCGAGTGTGACCGGCATCGATGCGGCGCCGCGCAACATCGCGATCGCCCGGCATCATGGCGCCGAGAGCGGACTAGCGATCGACTATCGCGCGACGACCGCCGAGGATCTCGCCGCCAGCGGCGCGCGCTTCGATATCGTGCTGTCGCTCGAGATCGTCGAGCATGTCGCCGATCTCGATGCGTTTCTCGGCGCCTGTTGCGCGCTCGCGAAACCCGACGGACTGATGATCGTCGCGACCCTCAACCGCACCGCCAAGGCCTTCGCCCTTGCCGTATTCGGCGCCGAATATGTGCTGCGCTGGTTGCCGCGCGGCACCCATAACTGGCGCAAGTTCGTGCGTCCTTCCGAACTCTCGCGCGGCCTCGCGCTTCATGGCGCGAAAATCGAGCAGCTTGCCGGCGTCACCTACAACCCGTTGACCGATCGCTGGCGCATCGGCACCGATCTCGATGTGAATTACATGGCGGTGGTGCGGCCGGCCGCGGTTCGCGACGCGGCGTGAGCGGATGGCGATGAGCGAGACTGGCACGCCGTCCGGCGAACCGTCGACGGCAGACAACGCACGCTCGATGGGCGTGGCGATCATGGGCCTGCCCCGCTGCGGCACGACGCTGCTGTCGGACCTGCTCTCGATACCAGGCCGTTCGGTCATCATCAGCGAACCGAACATCCACGGCCGCTGGAGCCAGAACACGATCCAGCGCATCCACACCTTGCTGGTCAATGCCGGCGTCCCCGTTTCGCCGACGGCACCCCGGCAAACGGAGGTCGGCGATTTCGCCCGACATTTCGCCGCCAACCTCTATCCAGCACTCGCCCGGCTCGATCTGTGGGGCGTCAAATATGTCGACCTGGTCGCCTGGTGGCATCTGTTCGAGGATTATCCGCCGAAACATCTGATCCTGTCGGTCCGCGATCTGCGCGACGTCGTGGTGTCATCGCTCGATCGTATTGCGCGGCTGAAGCTCGCCTTCGCCGACTTGAAGCATATGCGCGACGAAGCCTGGGTCCTGTCGAGCCTCGGCCACAACATCCACGAACTCGCGCGGCTGGCCGATCGTGCCGACCACATCGTGCGGTACGAGGATTTCGCAGCCGACCCCGCCTTGCGCCGCGACATCGCCACGCTGGTCGGTGTCGGGCGAACCGAGACGGACGCGACGGCGGGCCGCGCCAATATCGAGGCTTCGCAGCGCCGGCGCGATTGGGAGTTGGCAAAGCACGGCGATGCGATCACGACCGCATCGGTCGCGCGCCATAAAGCCGAGCCGCCCGGACCCATGCGCGCGCTAAGCGACCGGATCTGGCGCCTCTATTCGACATATTCCGAGCGGTTCGGTTACGACGCGCCGCCCGCCGCGGCGCGTATCGCAAACCACCCCTTCACGATGCCCGCGCCCGAAGGGGGGACGGACGAGAATCCGGTTGATTACCGACATGCGGAACGCTGGGACTGGGAGGGGCCTTCTTTGCTCGAGCCGGCTTTCGCCCGGCGGCGCGCGCGCATCCTCGCCGCGCAGTTGATCCCGGGCGGCAGCACGGTCCTCGATCTCTCCTGCGGCGTCCCGGTGCTGCGTTACCTTTTGCAGCCCGGTTGCCGATTCATCATGTGCGACGTGGTGGCACGCGATGAAAAATACCATGTCGCGCGACTCTGCGAGGGCGAACTGCCCGGCAAGGAACGGGCGACCCTGGTCGCGGCGCTGGGCCTGCTCGAACATGTCGACCCGGATTTGCCGGGCTGGCTGCGGCGGCTGCGCGAGTATGGGCTGCCGGCGATTGTGAGTTACCACCCGGCCGACGATACGCCCGACACCGATCGCGACCAGCTGGGCTGGGTCAATCATCTGACGCGCGCCGAATTGCAGGGCGCCGCCGAGGCCGCCGGCTTCGCGGTCGAGGCCCGTTGGGCGTTCGACGGCCGCCAGGCGATGCTGCAGCTCAGTCCGCGCTGACAGGTCCCGGGTGGCCGCGCCACGCGCGGCGGCCCGCGTTGACAGTTGCGCGGCGCGCAACGGATAGTCCCGCCGCACAGAATCGACAAAGGTAACGGACCGAACGATGGCCACAGAGCAGTATCCGATGGGCGTGGCCATCATGGGCATGATGCGCAGCGGCACAACGCTCGTCGCCGATCTGCTGACCGTGCGCGGCAAGTCGCTGATCGTCAGCGAGCCCAATTTGCTCGGCAAATGGAACGAGGGCCAGACGCGGCGCACCCACGCGATCGCCGAAAGCTTCGGCCTCGATGTTCCGCCGCCGCCCAAACGCGGCACGTACGAGCGCAACGACGACTATTTCCAGGCGTCGATCCTGCCGCAACTCCGGACGCTCGACTGGTGGGGCGTCAAGTATGTCGACCTCTATAATCTGGAGGGGCTGTTCTCCCGCTATCCGGCGAAGAAGCTGATCCTCTGCGCGCGCGATATCCGCGATGTCACGCTCTCGGCCATCGAACTGGTCGAACGGATGCGGCTGGGATTCGACGACCGCAAGCATATGCGGGACGAAGCCTGGGTCTTCTCGCGGGTCGGCTATACCGTGCACGAGATCATGGCGTTGCGCCGCTTTCCGCATTTCGCCATGCGCTACGAGGATCTCGCATCCGATCCGGAGAAAACCAAGGAAGAGCTGCGCAGCTATATGGAGATGGACGCGCTCGGCACCGAGCGCGTCAATCTCCAGATCGAAGACCCCTCGCGCACCGAGTGGGAATCGAAGAAGCACGCCGACGGTATCACCGGGCGTTCGCTCGGCCGTTACGATCGCGAGCCGGACGGGCCGCGCAAGCGGCTTGCCGACCGGATGTGGCGGCTCTATCCCGAATACTCGCTCGCCTTCGACTATGAGGTGCCGCCGCCCGACAAGCGTCTGTCGACGCATCCCTTCCGTCTCCGGCCGAAGCCGGGCGACAATCCGATCCCCTATCTGCCGACCGAAAACGCCATCTGGCAGGGTCCGGATTGCATCGAACCGACGTTCGAACTGCGCCGCGGCCGCCGCCTGGTCGCCCAGAATACGCGCGCCAACGACATCCTGCTCGATCTCGGCGCTGCCTTGCCGGCGCTGCGCTTCATCAAGCCGGAATCGGCCGGCTATCTGATGCTGCCGCCGGCTTTGCGCCGATTTGACACGATCGCCGCTGGAAAATTGCCACCACCCGGCAAGGCAACGCTGATCGCCGCGCTCGATCTGATTGAGTATCTGCCCGATCTGCCGCGCGTGCTCTCGGCTTTGCACAAACTGGGCCGGCCGGTGTTGATGTCCTATCATGCGACCGACGACACCGACGGCGTCGATCGCGCGGCGATGGGTTGGGTCAACAATCTGAGCCGGAGCGAGTTCGTGGCGCTGCTTCAGCAGACCGGGTTTCGCGTGACGGCGAAATGGGGCATCAGGAACGGGCTGAGCCTGATCCGGGCGCGGCCGCAGGGCGGCGACACGAAACAACCAGACACCAACAGCGAAGCATGAACGAGAAGCCCAAAATCAAGCCAACCGCTATGGGCGTCGCCGTCAGGGGGCTGATGCGGACCGGCACGACCGTGCTCG
>JBBDWW010000291.1:0-3213 GCA_040902645.1 Dongiaceae bacterium
GGGGCTGTAGCCGCAGCAACCGATGAACGCGCCGTCGCTGCGCCGTTCGATCGCCAGCGCGATCTCGTTTTCGTCGTCGTTCGCGGCTATCCATTCGGCGGCGGCGCCGGGCGGATAAGGATGCGGGATGCGCGCGGTGAACTCGGCCACACCCCAATCGCCGGCCAGCCGTTCCATGGGACCGGCATCCGCTTGCGTCAAAGGCCGCACGCGCAGCCGCGCCGTATCGAGGACCGGGCCCTTCCCGGACCGCGCGGTGGCGGCGCCCTCAGCTCCGATAGTCGGCATTGATATCGATGTAACCGTGCGTCAGGTCGCAGGTCCAGACCCGTGCCGCGCTCCGCCCGACGCCGACATCGACGGCAATGTGGATGTCGGTGCCGCGCATATGGCGCGCGACCGGCGCCTCGTCGTAATCCGCGACCGCTTCGCCGCGTGCCGCGATGGTGACGCCGCCCATCGCGATGCTCATGCGATCGCGGTCGGCCCGTTCGCCGGCTTTGCCGACCGCCATGACGACGCGGCCCCAATTTGCATCGCCGCCGGCGATCGCGGTTTTGACCAGCGGCGAATTGGCGATCGAGAGCGCAATGTTTTTTGCCGCGCGGGTGGTGGCGGCCCCCGTGACATCGATCGTGATGAATTTGCTGGCACCCTCGCCGTCTTTCACCACCTGGCAGGCGAGATCGATCAGCAACGCCTGGAGCGCCGCGCGGAAGCCGCGGAAATGCACATCGCTCGCCCGCCGAACCGTCCTGTGCTTCGGAGCCTGGCCGGTCGCCACCAGCAGCAGCGTGTCGCTGGTCGAGGTGTCGCCGTCGACTGTGATCGCGTTGAACGAGCGATCGGCGCCACGCCGCAATGCGGCATCCAGCACCGAGGGAGGCAGTTTCGCATCGGTCGCGACGAAGGCGAGCATGGTTGCCATGTCCGGCGCGATCATGCCGGAGCCCTTGGCGATGCCGTTGATCGTGACCGGCACGCCGCCGATCTCGGTCTTTCGCGTTGCCGTCTTGGGAAACGTGTCGGTCGTCATGATCGCTGCGGCCGCTTCGTCCCAGCCGGCCGGATCGAGATCGCGCGCGAGCGCGCCCAGCGCCTTCGTGATGGTCTCGTAGGGCAACGGCTCGCCGATCACGCCGGTCGAGGCGCCATAGACTTCCGCGGCCCGGCAATCGAGAACCTTCGCGACTTCGGCCGTGATCTCGCGCACCGCGGTTTCGCCGCGCCGGCCGGTAAAGGCGTTCGCATTGCCGGAATTGACGATGATCGCCCGCGCCTTGCCGCCCTTGAGATGACGCCGGCATTGTTCGACCGGCGCCGAGGCGGTGCGCGAGCGCGTCAGCACGCCGGCGATGGTGCTGCCCGGGGCAAATTCGAGCAGCGCCACGTCGGTGCGGTCGCGATAGCGAACGCCGCAGGCCCGCGTCGCCAGCCGGACGCCGGCGATCGGCGGCATCGCCGGATATTGCGTCGGCGCCAGCGGCGAGCGTTTTAGGGTTGCCTTTGCCATCGCGATTGTTCGTGTCCTGCTGCGCGCGACCGGTGTTACTCGGCTTCCGCCGCGGCTTCGTCCGGCGCACCGAAATAATCGAAACGCTGGATGTCCGCATCGTCGCGCAACTCGTCGAGCCGCGCGCCGATGATCTCTTCGGCCAACTGACCCTGCAGCTCTACGCGCACATCGTCGAAGGCCGGCGGCTGCTGGATGCGGCGATCCTCGACCATCAGGACATGCCAGCCATATTCGGTTTCGACCGGGTCGGCGGAATGCTGGCCGGGCTGCAACGCAAAGGCGGCATCGGCGAAGGCCGGCACCATCTCGTCATGCACGAAATAGCCGAGATCGCCGCCATGCTCGCTGCCGGATGCAAGGTCGATCGAACGTTCCTTCGCGAGCGTCGCGAAATCGGCACCGGCATCGAGCTCGTCGATGACCGCCTCGGCCTCTTCCTCGGTCTCGACCAGGATATGGCGCGCCCGCACCTCGTCCACTGTCGGGGTCGCGTCGACAAATTCCTGGTAGCGTTCCTGCAACGCCCCGTCGGTCACCTCTTCCGCGATCAGGCGGGCGAGATAGATATGACGGATCGCCTCTTCCTCGAAGGCTTCCATCATCGCGATCACGTCGGGATCGTCGGCCAGCCCTTCCTCGCGCCCCTCGATCGCCACCAGCTCGAAGTCGATCATGCGGTCGCGCAGGAACGGATAAATGGTTTCCATCTGTTCGAGATAGGCGGGCGGCAAATCCTGGGCCGATTCGATCACGCGCGAGCGGCGGATTTCGCGACCCTCGACCGTTGCCGCGACCGGATCGTCGCCGGCCGCTTCCTCCTCGGCAGCACCGATCGCGGGCAGGCCGACGGGCAGCGCGAGCGAGCCTGCGATCAAAGCGGCGCGCAGGACGGAACGGTAGGTCATGGGGATTCCTCTTATTCGATGCGGCGCGCATCATGCAGATCGGTCTTACGCGACACAAGGCCGCGAACACCCGTAAATAGGGCGGTAATCGGCCATTTGCCGCGGGATTCCGGCACCGCCCCCTCGTTGACAGGGTCCGGGGGGGCGCTTATCTCTCCTCACGGTCATTGAAGGCAGGCCCGCCTTCCCGGCCCGCCGCAGGACATCAGCCCCCCGAGGTTCGGATGCTATCCGTCATCGCGAAGCGGCTCTTCGGATCCGCCAACGAACGTTATCTGAAAGGTCTCGGCAGGTTCGTCGACGAGATCAACGCGAAAGAGGCGGAACTCAAGTCCCTCGACAACGAGGCGCTTCGGGCCCGGACCGGGTTGCTCAAGGAGCGCCATAAGGCCGGCGAGAGCCTCGAGGACCTCCTGCCCGACGCCTTCGCGACCGTGCGCGAGGCGGCGGTGCGGACGCTCGGCCAGCGCCATTTCGACGTCCAGCTCATGGGCGCGGTCGTGCTTCATCGCGGCATGATCGCGGAGATGCGAACCGGCGAAGGCAAGACGCTGGTCGCGACGCTGGCCGCCTATCTGAACGCGCTCGGCGGCACCGGCGTCCATATCGTGACGGTCAACGACTATCTCGCCCGCCGCGACTCCGAATGGATGGGCCAGATTTTCCGCTTCCTCGGGCTTGAGGTCGGCGTGATCGTGCCGGGGCTCAACGACCCCGACCGGCGCAAGGCCTATGCCGCCGACATCACCTACGGCACCAACAACGAGTTCGGCTTCGACTATCTGCGCGACA
>JBBDWW010000292.1:0-3210 GCA_040902645.1 Dongiaceae bacterium
TACGCCGAGCTGCGCGATCCCGAGTCGCTCGCGCGCGCTGCCGAGGAGCTCTCGGGTCCCACCTTGCTCGCGCTCGCGATATTTTTCCCGAAGGCCGGAGGAGACGCCGTGCGACTGATCGATAACAGCATGCTGCAGGTACCCGGACAGAAGCGGATGTAACGCGCGCCATCTTCGAGTCCGAGATTCACCGCGCCACCGTGACCGAGGCGAGCCTCGAGAAAAGGCAACGCCCCCGCAAGCGCGGCCTCCGGCATCAGCGGCGCTTTCCTTTCGCGGTCTCGCCTTGCTGCGTTGCGTGCGCCCCGGGCGCGGCGCAAGACGGCAGGACGATGAAACGCTTCCACGGCGACTCCAGGCGCAATTCGCGATTGGTGAGCGCCGAGAGCTGCAGCGGCTTGGGCAGCTGCGCCGGGTCCAGGCGCATGCGTACCGCGGCCTCGTAGCTCGAGCCGGCCGGAGTCTCGGAGCGTTCCAGCACTTGCCAGTTGCGCAGCCTGCGCAGCACGTCGAGCGCGTCGTCGAGCGTGGAGAAGTTCTGGTGCACAAGCCCGGTGGAGACGCGATACTGCCGCGGCAGCGCATGGTAGGAAAGGCGCAGCTGTGTGCGCCGCGAGACCGCGTTATCGTCGAACCAGTACCAGCGCGGCCGCGTCAGCTCGAATTCGACCACAAAGTACAGAGGCACCCCGTTGGCGACGGCTTCGCTCAGTTGCGCGCTGATCACGAAGCCGAAATCCGCGCTCAGCAACAGGCCTTCCTCCGAGGCGGCGAGGCGCGCATCGATCACTTCGATGTCGTCGGCGCGCGCGCAGAGCGCCGCTGCGCAAGCCAGCGCGAGAAGAA
The DNA here is from genome assembly GCA_040902645.1 of Dongiaceae bacterium. Lineage (GTDB taxonomy): Bacteria > Pseudomonadota > Alphaproteobacteria > Dongiales > Dongiaceae > JAWXBK01. The sequence goes on from JBBDWW010000292.1 coordinate 847, forward strand.
ATTGCGGCAGAATGGTGCTGGCTCGAACGTCGGCGTTCCCGGGTTGACCGCTCCGATCGCGCGCCCGCAAGGCGGATGAGGCGGTGAGACGCTATGGACGACCCGCCAGCTAGAAGCTGTACTGACCGGAGACTTGCACCCGCGTCAGATGGCCCTTCTCCCCACTCTCCACTTCCCGGACGGCCCGGATGACCTCCGCGCCTACGTTCACCTGCGGCACCGGGCTCCAGAACAGGTTCAGGTGCGCCGAGGCCATCGCCCTGTTGAGAGTGGCTATGGTGCCCACCGGATTGTCGGACTCGCCGGCGGACAGCACGAGCGACGAGCGCACCGTGCTGCTCCACCAGTGCCGGTACGCGGCGCGCGCGATCCACTGATCCGGCAGTTCCAATTTCCCGGCCGCGTTCACGACCCCGTCAGCAAAGAAGTTCACGCCCGCATAACGCCCGAGCACATCGCCCGCGTGCACGCCGAACTTGAAGTCGTCTTTGCCCCAGGTGGGGAACACGCCGGTAACGCCGACCGCGCCGCCCCATTTGTCGTCGTCCGCCGCCGGTGCAGCCGCGGAGTCGACGCGGATATTGCGCGCCATGCCCACCAGGCTGAGCTGTCCCTTGCCGACGCCGAAGCTGACTCGCCCGACGACGTCCGGAACCCGATCATCGTTGGCCCTGAACGCCGCCGCGGTCGGGGTCGCCACTACCGATTCCGGGTTCTCGATCGACACCGCCCACTCGCCGTTGTCGATCTTGCTGGTCCAGCGGATCTGCGCCTGGCGCACGAAGATCTGTCCGACATGCCCGCCGAAATCGACCGTCTCGGCGAACGAGGGCAGGAACATGAAGTTGGTCCAGAACTGCCCCGCCGACAATGCACCCAGTGACGCATACGCATGGCGCAGCCTGACGTTGTGCGAATTGCTGCTCGACTCGTTGCCGTCCGTCCCGAAAAGATCGAATTCGAGCAACGTGGTCAGAGGGCCCATGTTGGTCGGCGTGGAGGTCCGGAAGCCCAGCCGCGACTGCCGAGCGTGCATGAGGAAATTGTCCTCCTCGTTCGCCTTGGCCGAATCGAGCCGAATCGTGCTCGGAATCAGTGCATGGTCTCCGACCAGCGCATTCGACTTTACGCTGTTGAAAATGGCATCGAGCTTGACGTAGCCGTACGTGGTCACGGTGGTCTGTGCCTGCGCCGGCGCCGCGAGAACGCCTAATGCCACGGCTACTGCAATGAAGAGCGCCTTGCTGGCGCCTGTCCCGTTGCCGCCGATCATTTTTTTCTCCTCGATCATGTTCTTCTCCGTGCGCGCGCGCTGCATGAACGAACTTGCGTAAACCCTGCGATAGCGGGTTGCGGACTGAAAATATCGCCGGTCGTCCGGGGCTGTCTGCGCGATTTCGCGCACAGGCGGTCGACCTGTTGCCTGCGCATCACAGGAGGAACTGGCGTCTGTAAGGAATGTGCCGATGGTCGGGTCTAAATTGAACGCATCGTGATGGCAGGCACGAGGCTCAAGTTCTGGTGTCCCTGCCCGCCGCGCTGCAACCGCACTCCCAACCGGCTGCAGCGCGGCGCCTTATCGCGCTGCACCTGGCGGCGTCGCCGATCCGGTGCGTAAACGCACTTTCGGGGCGGCGGCGGTCCTCTAGAGTGGGCGCACGGCTGCGGCGCTGCCGCGGCTCTTGATCAACCCACTTGAAAGGAACCGAATCATGAAACGCCAGGTCATTGCGGTCGTTATCGGCAGCCTGTTCGCGCTGCCTGCTTTCGCCGACGGCGAGATCGGCTTCGAGTACTGGAAGGCCCCCATGGTCGAGTCCAGCAAGACGCGCGCCGAAGTCCTCGCCGAGCTCGTGGCGGCACAGCGTAGCGGAGATTTCGTCGTCGATTCCGAGACGGGCAGGAAGGCCAACCAGCTCTGGCCGTCGCGCTACCCGGCGCAGGTCAGCGTTGCCGGCAAGTCGCGCGACGAGGTTGTCGCCGAGATCGTCGAAGCGCAGCGCACGGGCGACATCGTCGTAGACGGCGAACTGGGGCTGAAAGCGAACCAGCTGTTCCCCAATGCGTATCGGCAGCCGGCGCTGGCCAGCGGCGCGCAGAAGCGGCGCATGTAGCACCCCCACGCACGCATTGCCCCCTAACACGGGCAGCACCACGGATAACCGTGGGCTGCCCGTGTTTGCTTCTGCGACGCCAGCGGCGGGCTAGTTCTTCAGCCGGTACCCGGTCCTGAAGATCCACCACACCACCCCCAGGCACAGCAGCAGAAACCCGAGCGTCGCCCCGAGGCTCACGGCCACCGCCACGTCGGCGGTGCCGTAGAACGACCAGCGAAAGCCGCTGATCAGGTACACGACGGGGTTG
>JBBDWW010000293.1:0-22158 GCA_040902645.1 Dongiaceae bacterium
AACTAGATCTTGGACGACGGGTCGCCGGAACTAGATCTTGGACGACGGGTCGCCGTCGTGGCGACGATCCAGCGGCCAATAGGTCCGCATAACCAGGTATGTAAAAGACGCTGACCAAGCGATCAGCAGCAGGCCGTTCAGCGATTCCACCGCGGCGACGATCCGGGTCGGGCCGATCGGATAGATGTCGCCGATACCGAGCGACGTGAACGTCGTCGCCGAGAAATACAGGAAATCGAATAAACGGTTATGCGTATCGCCGGTCAGCGATCCGAGTTTCAGATCGTCGGCAAAGACATAGTAGAGAAGCGCGTAAACCAGGACTTCGAGCACATGCGCCGCAAATCAGGCGAGCGTGACGAGCACCATGCGACGGCGCAAACCGAGCCGTTCGGGTCCCGGCAGAACGCGCGAGACCAGTCGCAGCGCCTCGTAATGAATGAGGATGGTGGTCGCGAGAAGAACGACGCTGATCGCGGTCGCCAGCAACATGGTTCGATGCGCCTTCCCGCGGCGATGATTTTCCGTTGCCGGGCCGTGACCCGGCGGGCAGTCTAACCATAGCTCAGGGTCCCGCAAGGACAGGGGATGGGATCATAGCGAACAAGACCAAATCAGGACCGGCCATCGGCGCCCTGGTCCTGATTCTGACGAGTGCAGGCTGCGCCGCTTTCGAAACCTGCGCCCCCGTTCCGCTGGACGACGAAACAGCGGCGGAAGCCGCACGCGCCGACCCCGAGCCGGCCTTTGCCGTTTCCGCAGCAGGCAGCATCGTTGCCGCCGAGCGGCAGATGATCGTCGCCGCTCACCCGCTCGCGTCAGAAGCCGGGCTTGCGATGCTGCGCAACGGCGGCAGCGCAATCGATGCGGCGATCGCGGCCCAGCTCGTGCTCAATCTGGTTGAGCCGCAATCCTCCGGCATCGGCGGCGGCGGGTTTCTGCTCTATTTCGATGCGGCAAAGGACCGGACGCTGACCTATGACGGGCGCGAGACGGCGCCGATGGGCGCAAGCGAGACCATGTTCCTCGATGTTGCCGGAAATCCACTGGATTTCGACACCGCGGTCGAAAGCGGGCGTTCGATCGGGGTGCCCGGCCTCATGGCGATGCTCGAATTGGCGCATCTCAAGCATGGCATCCTGCCCTGGCCACAGCTGCTCGAACCGGCGATTGCGATCGCCGAGCATGGCTTTCCGGTATCGCAACGGCTGCACGATTTGCTGGCCGAATACGAAGCCGAATATTGGTCTGCACCGGCGCGCGACTATTTCTACCCAGACGACGCGGCACCGGCGGTCGGCTACCTGCTGCGCAATCCGGAATTCGCCGAAACGCTGCGCCGGATCGCTGCCCTCGGGTCGAACATGCTCTATCGCGGCGAGATCGCCGCGGCGATAGTGGCCGCCGCCGCCGAGGAGCCGCTGCCGGGTGTGCTCACCGAGACCGACCTCGCCGGCTACATGGCGTTCAACAAGCCGCCGGTTTGCGGCACCTATCGCGACTTTCAGGTGTGCGGCATCGGCCCGCCGTCGTCCGGCGGCATCGCGACGCTGCAAATACTCGGCATGCTCGAAGCGTTCGACATGGCGGACTATGGACCGAATCAACCGGAGGCCATGCATCTGTTTGCCGAGGCGAGCCGCCTCGCCTTCGCCGATCGCGCGCGCTATCTGGGCGACGACCGTTTTCTGCCGGTGCCGACTACGGGATTGCTCGATCCGCCCTATCTCGCCGAGCGCGCCGATATGATCAGCTCGCGTTGCAGCATGGGCACGGCGGAAGCCGGAACGCCGCCCGGTGCGATCGCACTCGCCGAGCCGGCGCCGCAACGGGAGCCATCCGGCACGTCGCATCTCAGCATCGTCGATCATGCCGGTAACGCGGTCAGCCTCACCTCCAGCATCGAGACCGCTTTCGGATCGCGCCGCTGGGCCGCCGGTTTTCTCTTGAACAACCAGATGACCGATTTCGCGTTCATGCCGCGCGACGAAATCGGCCAGCCGGTCGCCAATCGCATCGAGCCCGGCAAACGGCCGCGCAGCTCGATGGCGCCCACATTGGTGTTCGACCAGAAGGGCGATCTCTATGCCGTGCTCGGCTCTCCCGGAGGCGCACGGATCATCGGTTACGTGACGCAGTCGCTGATCGCGATGCTCGACTGGCAGCTCGGCCCGCAGCAGGCGGTGGCGCTGCCGCATCTCACCAACCGGAACGGCGCGACCGATCTCGAAAGCGAGACTGGGCTCGCGACGATCGCGCCCGATCTGGCGACGCTCGGCCATGAAATCCGGCTGGTTCCGATGTCGAGCGGGCTGCATGCGATCCTGGTGACGGATCACGGCCTGCTCGGCGGCGCCGATCCGCGCCGCGAGGGGGTCGCACTGGGCGATTGACCTTGTGCCGGTCGCACCCGGCCGCTAACAGGGCGCCATGACAAAGCCCCCGTCACGGTCCTCAGCGCCAGGTGCCACCATGCCAGCTGCTGCCGGCAACAAGGCGCTGCCGCTGATCCGCCTGCGGCCGGGCGCCCATCGCCGCGCGCAATACGGCCATCCCTGGGTCTATTCCAACGAGATCGCGATGGACCAGAAGGCCCGCGCACTTGTCCCGGGCAGCGCTGTCACCCTGATGGCCGAAGACGGTCACCGGCTCGGCACGTTTTTATTCAATCCGCATGCGCTGATCGCCGCGCGGCTGATCGATTCGAAGCCGGATACGCCGATCGACACCGCCCTGCTTGCCGACCGGATCGGGCGAGCGAAGGCGTTGCGCGACCGACTGTTCGACAGCCCCTATTACCGCCTGATCCATGCCGAAGCCGACGGACTGCCCGGCACGATCGTCGATCGCTATGGCGGCCTGCTCGTGGTGCAGATCAACACCGCCGGCATGGACGCGCTGACGCCGGAACTGATTGCCGCGCTCGAAGCGACGCTCGCGCCGCAGACGATCCTGTTGCGCAACGATTCGTCGGCCCGCACGCTCGAGGGTCTGCCGGAAGAAATCCGAATCGCCAAAGGCGCGATCGACGCGCCGGTGACGGTGATCGAAAATGGCGTCACCTTCATCGCCGATCCCGGTGGCGGCCAGAAGACCGGCTGGTTCTTCGATCAACGCGACAATCGCGCGATGGTCGCTCGCCTCGCCCGCGATAAGCGCGTGCTCGATCTCTATACCTATATGGGCGGGTTTGCGCTGGCCGCCGCCCATGAGGGCGCGCGGTCCGTGCTCGCGGTCGACCGCTCCGAACCGGCATTGACGCTTGCCGCCGAAGCCGCGCGCCGCAATAACCTCGCCGATCGCGTGACGTTCCGGCGCGGCGAAGTGTTCGCCGTGACCGAGTCGCTGATCGATGCGGGCGAGCGCTTCGACATCGTTATTGCCGATCCGCCGGCCTTCGTGAAATCGAAGAAAGAGCTGAATCAGGGCGCACGCGGTTATCGCAAGCTGGCACGGCTCGCGGCGACACTCGTAAAGCCGGGCGGATTCCTCTTCATCGCCTCCTGCTCGCACAACATGCCAGCCGATGAATTCGGCGAGCAGGTGCGCCGCGGTCTGTTCGATGCGGGACGAAGCGGGCGCATTCTCGCGCGCACCGGCGCTGCCGCCGATCATCCGCTGCACCCGGCCTTGCCGGAGAGCGCTTATCTCAAGGCCGAGCTGATCGCCCTCGATTGAGGCGCGGGCTTCGGGGGAAATAGCGCCCCGGCGTCGTGCCGAGCGAACCGCGGAACGCGTGGACGAACGCGCTCGCACTGCTGTAGCCGACATCGAACGCCGCATCCGACACGCTCGCACCGGCACCCAGACGTTCGAGCGCGAGCAGGAGTCGCGCCGGCCGCCGCCACTGGCGCAAGGTCATGCCGGTCTCGAGATGAAAGCGACGAATGAAGGTGCGGGTCGACATCGCCGCATCTTTCGCCAGCGAAGCGATCGGCCGCTCGAGCGTGGGCTCCGCCAGCAAGGCGGCAGTGACACGGCGCAATCGCGGATCGCTCGGCTCGGGAATGTGCAGCGGCACCGATTCCACATTCTCGATCTCGGCGATCAGCAGGCTCAGCAGCGGCGGCACCAGCACCGGATCCGGCTGGCCGACCATGCGCAGGATCAGCTCGCGCATCAGCGGCGACACGCTCCAGACCGTGCAGTCGGCCGGAAACGCCGGATGCTCGCCGCGCAGATAGACGGTGCGCATCGCAACCGCACCGACGCAGGCGATCGAATGCAGCACCCCGGCCGGCATCCAGAGTGCCCGACCCGGCGGTACGACCCAGGTACCGCCCCGACTTGCGATCCGCATGACCCCGGTCGCCGCATGGACGATCTGATGCGAGACATGGCTGTGCGGCTCGATCTGCGCCCCTTTGGCGTAGTCCTCGGCCCAGCCCTTCGCGCTGATCCCGTCGCTGGTGGTCATGGCATATATTCGATATTGTTTGTCATTATGTAGAAAGAACGTAAGACACCGCGCGGCTAAAATACAGTCCTCTTAAACCCGGTTCCGGAGCCCGCCCGATGTTCGGCTCGCCCCAGCTGCGCTTTCTCAATGCCGGCCATTTCTGCGATCATTATTTCCTGCTGATCTTTCCGACCGCGGTCATCGCGATCCAGGACGACTGGCAGATGGATTATGGCGAGGCGCTCGCGCTCGGCACGCCGGCCGTCGTCGCCTTCGCGCTCGGCACATTGCTGGCTGGCTGGCTCGGCGATCGCTGGAGCCGGCGTTCGCTGATGGCGATCTTTTTTGTCGGAATCGGGCTCGCGAGCATCGTCACCGGGCTCGCGGAAGGGCCTGTCGGCCTTGCGACAGGGCTCGCGCTGATCGGCCTGTTCGCCGCGATCTATCACCCCGTCGCGCTTGCGATGATCACCGATATCGCGACCCGGCCCGGCCGCGCGCTCGCGGTCAATGGCGTGTTCGGCAATCTGGGCCTCGCCGGCGCGACACTGGCGACCGGATGGATCGCCGCCAGCTACGACTGGCGCGCCGCGTTTCTCATTTCGGGTGCCGTCGCGGTCACCTTCGGCGTTCTTTATTGCATCATCGCCTTTCGCGATACCGCGACGGCAGGCGGAAAGGTCGAAGCGATCGCCGCGATCGCCTCGACGCGCGCGATGCAGATTCGCGTCGTTGCCGCCGTGCTCGTCTTCGCGCTGCTAGGCGGGCTGGTCTTTAACGCGGTAACGATCTCGCTGCCGAAGTTGTTCGACGAACGCTTGACCGGCATCGCCGACGATCTCTCGCAGGTCGGCGAATATGCGGCGCTGGTCTTTGCGATCGCCGCATTCGCGCAGCTACCGGTCGGCGATCTGCTCGACCGGTTCGGTGCAAGAATTATCCTGATCACTCTGTTCGCCGCGCAGTTCGTCGCGTTCGTGCTGATTGCCGATGCCGAGGGTGCGATCGTGGTGCCGCTGGCGATCGGCCTGGTGCTGATGATGTTTGCAGAACTGCCGGTGACCGCATGGCTGGTCGGGCGGTACGTCTCGTCGCACTGGCGGGCGCGCGCCTTCTCTGTCGAGTATCTGCTGTCGCTCGGCGTCAGCTCGGCAGCACTGCCGGCGATCGCCGCCCTGCATCATTTCGGCTTCGGATTCGACAAGCAGTATCTGATTCTGGCCGGCTGCGTCGGGATCGCGTTCGTTGTCGCGTTCCTGCTGCCGGGGCGACCGCGCGTGGATCAGATCGCCGATCAGGCGATCAGTGATGGCCCCCGGCTTCGTCGAAGCCGCGCTTGATCATGTAGAAGATGAACAGGATCGCGAAGGCGAAGAAGGCAAGCCCGCCCCAATAGGCGACCGATGCGCCGCCCCGCGCTGCCACGAACAAGCCGGCGAGGCCCATCAGGCCAACGCAACCGCACCAGATCCATTTCGAAACATTGCCCATTGCCGTTCCTTCGATCCTCGCGACCGACCGGCCGCGCGGGCGAAATTAATGGGAACGCGGGCGCGGCGCAACGCCCCGGCGATCGGCCAAGGCGGGCAGTATCAGGCGGAATGCCGTGCCCTTGCCGCTGGTATGCAGCAGCAGCACGTCACCGCCATGGGCGCGCATGATCTCGCGGGCGATCGCAAGGCCAAGGCCGGAACCGCCCGGACGGGCCGAACCGGCAAAGGGCCGGAACAGGTTTTCCCGCGCGCGCGGCGGCAGACCCGGGCCGTTATCGCGAATGTCGATTTCGATGCCCTCGCCTGTGGTACGGACCCCCATCGCGATAATCGTCGCGCCCGATTGCAGGGCGTTAAGGGCGATGTTGGCAACAACCCGGTAGAGTTGCGAGCGGTCGGCAAAGACGGCGATCGAATCGGAGTCGATCTCCCAGCCGATGCCCTTGTTGCGGTCCGGCAGCAGATCGGTGCGTATTTCGTCGAGCAGCGGCGCCAGCGCAAAATTGCGGCGTGCGAGACGCAGGGCGCCGTCGCGCGTGAAATCGAGCGTACGGGTACAGAGATCGACCGCGCGATCGAGGGCCGAGACCAGCGTCGGCGAGGCATGGCGGACGTGTGGATCGCCGCTCTCGGCCAGCCGGTCGGAAACCAGCCGCGCCGTCGTCAGCATATTGCGCAGATCGTGACTGATCTTGCCGACGGCGGTCCCGAGCGCCGCGAGCCGCGTTTTCTGCGTCAGCGAATCGCGGATTGCGAGTTGCATCGCGGTCAGCTCGCGCTCGACCACCCCGACCTCATCGGAGCGAGTCGAGGGATGGACGATCGTCGATGCGTCTTCCGGGTTCTCGCGAAACGCAACCATGCTTTCGCTGATCCGGCGCATCGGACGCACCATCAGCCAATGCAGGCTGAAAAAAACCAGCGTCGCGGTGAACAACGAAATGATAATCGAGAGCCCAAGAATGCGTTCCGAGAAATTGATCATCTCCGCGCGCATCGGCGCTTCGTCGATCAGAATGTCGACGATGTCGGAGGGCATGTTCGGCGACGGCGCGATCACATGCAGCAACCGGTTATCGGAATGCCACAGTGTGGCGAACGCGTCGACGATAAGGCTGAAGAAACCGATCTGGCCGAGCTGAATGGTGACATCGGCCATGACCGGCGTTTCGTTCCGATCGACCACTTCATCGTCATCGGAGGGGGTCATGCCGACCAGCACATACCGGCCCTGCAGGATCAGCTTGCTGCCGTTCTCGCGCTCGAGCCCGACGACATAGGCGCCCGCATGTTTCAGCAGTTCGGCGGTCAGCGCTTCGCTGACCATGTTGTCGGGTGTCGCAAGCAGCGCGAGTGCTGCTATATGCGAATCCGCCAACCGGTTTTGCAGGTAATTGTAGCGATAGGCTGCGACCGAGGGCGCATAGATGAACACTTCGGCCAACGTGATGAAGCCGATAATAAGAACCAGCAGCCGCGCAGAGAGACTCCGCAACGGCGACGGCATCCGGGCACCCCTGCCACTCATGGGCGGCACTCTACCATAGGCCGCAGCAACGATGCACGAACTCGTGATCGTTAAAATCGTCTGAAAACTGCGGTTTTACGACCGCGATCTTGCTTCTTTGGGAAATTGTTCCGCCCGCATTCACGCTTGAATAATTAGATATTCACCTCGACAAATGCTGGTGATGTAAAGCGTGGCGCGATCAGGCTCGGGCCATCCCGCGATTTCCGTCGTAGCGCTTCGGTCGATCCGCCAATTCCAAGTGCCCGTACTGGCCTCGCGATCGGAGGGCCGGCTTTGCTCGATCCGGGCGTGCGGATCGCATGATTTCGCCCCCGGTGCGGCGATACGCCACGCCCCGCCAGCACCGGCCGGCGGATAGCGACCGAATGGCGATCGGGGGGCCGAATTGATGCTGTTCTGCCCTATCGGGCCGAAAAACAGGGGATGGCCCAGTCCGGGATCCTAACCGGCCATGATTGGCAAGCCCGACGGTACCCGGCAGGATGCCCCGCCAGGCCGGAAACCGTTGATTTTCCGCGACCGAGCGCCAAGCCAAGGCCGCCCGCGCGTTGACTAAACCCGGCCCAGCCCCTATACAGCCGGCCGGCATTTTCCAACGAACTTCCGACTACGGAGATCTCCGGTGAAGCGCACCTATCAGCCCAGTGTGCTCGTCCGCAAACGGCGCCACGGCTTCCGTTCGCGCATGTCGACCGTGGGCGGGCGTACCGTCATCCGGCGGCGTCGAGCCAAGGGACGCAAGCGTCTCAGCGCCTGAGCTGCCGGGCGATGACCACCGTCGGCCGGCTCCGGCGACGGGCCGAATTCCTCAAAGTTGCCGCCGGTCGTCGCAAATGGGCGGCGCCGGGCCTCGTCATGCAGGTCCGCGGCTGGGATCCGGCCGAGCGCGATAGCCTTCCCGCCGACACGCTGCGCGTGGGATACACGGCGAGCCGAAAAGTCGGCTCTGCCGTCGCCCGCAATCGTGCGCGGCGCCGGTTGCGGGCGGCGGTGCAGGAAACCCTGAAGCGACTGGCCTGTCCGGCGCACGACTATGTGCTGATTGCGCGCAGCGGCACACTCACCCGGCCCTTTCCGGCATTGCTGGGCGATATCGAAGCGGCGCTCGACCGGCTCAAGGCGCGCTGCGAAACGGCCGCCAGCGGGGAATGATGACGATGGACAATCGCGCGGGTAACGGACGAAGCATCGGTCGAATTGTCGTCGCCGGCATTCTGCGCGGCTATCAACTTCTGCTGTCGCCCATCTACGGCCCGGTCTGTCGCTACGCGCCAAGCTGTTCGCACTATGCGCACGACGCCGTGCTGAAGCACGGGCCGCTGCGCGGCGGCTGGCTCGCGCTGCGGCGTCTCGCGCGCTGCCATCCCTGGGGCGGCTCCGGGTTCGACCCGGTGCCGGAGGCTGATTTGCCGGACATGGTCCGGCGGCATCGACACGGCTGACGAAATCGGCCAAGCGAAGAACGACGAGGAACGGCATGGGCGAGCATCGCAACCTGATCATCGCGATCGTGATTTCGATCGTTGTCATGATCTTCTATCCGTTCTTCTACACCTACATCTCGCCGCCGCCGGTGGTGCCGGTGGAATCGACGACCGACGCGACCACGAGCGATACGCCGTCGGCGCCGGAGGATCAGCCCAGCGATACCGCCGCGACCGAAATTGTGATGCGCGAGCGCGCCGAGGTGCTGGCCGATATGCCGCGCGTCCCGATCGAAACGCCGCGTGTCTCCGGATCGGTGTCGCTGGTCGGCGGTCGGATCGACGATCTGATCTTGAACGATTATCGCGAGACCGTGGATCCCGGCAGCCCGCGCATCGTGATGCTGTCGCCTGCCGGCAGCGACGGCGCCTATTACGGGGAATTCGGCTGGATCGCATCGGATGAAACAACGCCGGTGCCGACCGGCGAGACGCTCTGGCAAACCGAGAGTCTCCGGCTGACGCCGGCAACGCCGCTGGTGCTCACCTGGGACAATGGCGTCGGCCTCGTCTTCACGCGCACCATCGCGATCGATCAGGATTATCTCTTCACCGTCACGCAGAGCGTCGCGAACAATGGCGCGGCACCGGTCACGCTCTATGCCTACGGGCTCATTTCGCGACACGGCACGCCGGAGACGCAGGGTTTCTTCATTCTGCATGAAGGGCTGATCGGCGTGCTCGACGCCAAGCTCAAGGAAATCGACTACGACGACGTCCGCGACGACGGCGCGATCGAGTTCCAGAGTCCAGGCGGATGGCTCGGCTTTACCGACAAATACTGGCTGACCGCGCTCGTGCCGGCTCAGTCGCAGGACGTGACCGCCCGCTTCAGCCACACGCTGCGCGACGCCGCGAGCCGCTATCAGACCGACTTCCGGGGCGCTGCGGTGACATTGGCGCCGGGCGAGACCGGCGCCAGCGAGAATTATTTCTTCGCCGGCGCCAAGGAAGTCCGCCTGCTCGATCGCTACGAATCGGAAAAAGGATTTCCGCTGTTCGATCGCGGCGTCGACTGGGGCTGGTTCTATTTCCTGACCAAGCCGATTTTCTACACGCTCGACTATATCTACAAATATGTCGGCAATTTCGGCGTCTCGATTCTGTTGCTGACGGTGCTGGTCAAAGGCCTGTTCTATCCGCTCGCCAGCAAGAGCTATCGCGCGATGAGCAAGATGAAGGCGCTCACGCCCGAGATGAAGCGGGTCCGCGAACAGTTCGGCGACGACAAGCTGCGCCAGCAGCAGGAAATGATGGCGCTCTACAAGCGCGAGAAGGTCAATCCGGCGTCGGGCTGCCTCCCGATCATGGTGCAGATCCCGGTGTTCTTCGCCCTCTACAAGGTGCTGTTCGTCACCATCGAAATGCGTCATTCGCCGTTCTTCGGCTGGATCCAGGATCTTTCGGCACCCGATCCGACGAGTTGGCTCAACCTGTTCGGGCTGCTGCCATACGCCGTGCCCGAACTCGGCTTCTTCAACATCGTTTCGATCGGCGTCTGGCCGCTGATCATGGGGCTCACGATGTGGCTGCAGATGCGGCTCAATCCGACGCCCCCGGATCCGACCCAGGCGAAGATCATGGCGGCCCTGCCCTTCGTCTTCACCTTCATGCTCGGCCATTTCGCCGCCGGTCTCGTCGTCTATTGGGCATGGAACAACACGCTCTCGATCGCCCAGCAGCGCCTCATCATGTGGCGGATGGGCGTGAAGCCCTGAGCGGGGCCGCGCCATGACCCAACAGGACGACGATACGGCCATCAGCGAAGCGGCGCTCGAAGCGGGTCGGCTCTTGTTCGCGAAGCCCTGCGTTTTCGTCGCGGGCGTCGCCGAGGAAGAGCAGCTTCTGCCGCCGACCTTGCCCGAGATTGCCGTGCTCGGCCGCTCCAATGTCGGCAAGTCGAGCCTGCTTAATGCGCTGACCGGGCGGCGCAGCCTGGCGCGCATTTCGATCACGCCGGGCCGCACTCAGCAGCTCAACTTCTTCGATCTCGACGGCAGGCTGCTGCTGGTCGACATGCCGGGCTACGGCTATGCGGCGGTCGGGCGAGCGCGCTCGGAAGCCTGGACCCTGCTGATCGAACGCTATCTCGCGGGCCGCACCTCGCTGCAGCGCATCCTGGTCCTGATCGACGCACGGCACGGGTTGAAGCCGGTCGACCATGAATGGATGACGCGGATGGACAAGGCAGCACAGTCCTATCAGATCGTACTGACGAAAATGGACGAGGTGCCGGCCGCCAAACGCGAGCAGGTGACGGCCACGATCGCGGCCGAGATCGCGCGCCATCCCGCGGCGCATCCTATGGTCATGCCGACCAGCGCCGAGACCGGCGCGGGCGTACCGGCGCTGCGTGCGGTGCTGGCGGAACTGGCAGCCCCGGACGCTTTCCGCTAGTCTCCCGGCCCATGACGCAGACCAGCTTCAGCGAGACGAAATACTGGCTCCGGACGGCGCGCACACTCTCCGAGGCGCTGCCCTATCTGCAACGCTATAGCGGCAAACGCTTCGTCATCAAGTATGGCGGCCACGCGATGGTCGACGCCGAACTCGCACGGGTTTTCGCGCAGGATATCGTGCTGCTGCGCCAGGTCGGCATCCAGCCGATCATCGTGCATGGCGGCGGCCCGCAGATCGGTCGCATGCTCGACCGGCTGGCGATCAAGAGCGAATTCATCGACGGGCTGCGGGTCACCGACGCGGCCACGATGGAGATCGTCGAGATGGTGCTGTGCGGCACCATCAACAAGCAGATCGTCTCGGCCATCAATGCCGAGGGCGGTCGCGCGGTCGGCCTTTCCGGCAAGGATGGCGGACTGATGCTCGCGCGCAAGGAATTGATGATCAAGGACGGCAAGGAGATCGATCTCGGCCTGGTCGGCGAGCCTGCCTCCGTGTCGCCGCAGGCGCTCGAAGCGCTGGAATCGAACGGCATGATCCCGGTCGTCGCACCCATCGCCTTCGGCGCATCGGGCGAAACCTATAACGTCAATGCCGACACGGCGGCCGGCGCCATTGCGGCCGCCTGTGGGGCCGCGCGCCTTCTGATGCTGACCGACGTGCCCGGCGTGCTTGACCGCGACAAACAATTAATGCCCGAGCTGACCGTCGACCAGGTGCATGCCCTCGTCGCCGAAGGCACGATTTCCGGCGGCATGATTCCGAAGCTCGAGACCTGCGTCGAAGCTGTCGAAAACGGCGTCGATGCCGCCGTCATCCTCGATGGTCGCGTGCCGCATGCGCTGCTGCTGGAAATCTTCACCCCGCACGGCGTCGGCACGCTGGTGCGCAAGGGCTGACGCCGCTCTCATGATGGCCGATCAGAGCGCCTTCGCGCATATCGAGGACTGGATCTTCGATCTCGACAACACGCTCTACCCGGCTTCCTGCCGGCTGTTCGACCAGGTCGACAAGCGCATCGGCACCTATATCTCGACGCTGCTGTCGCTCGACGAGATCGAAGCGCGCAAGATCCAGAAGCAATATTTCCGCGATTACGGCACGACCCTGCGCGGGCTGATGACTCGCCACGACGTCGATCCGCATGATTTCCTGCATTATGTGCATGCGATCGACCGGTCGCCGGTCGCCGCCAATCCCGCGCTCTGCACCGCGCTCGATGCGCTGCCCGGCCGCAAATTCATCTTCACCAACGGTTCGGTCGCGCATGCCGAGGCGGTGCTCGAGCGGCTCGGTATCGGCGGCCGCTTCGCCGATATCTTCGATATCGTGGCGGCGGACTTCGAACCGAAGCCGCGGGAAGCGCCCTATCGCCGCATGGTCGATCGCAACCGGATCGCCTCGAGGCGCGCGGCGATGATCGACGATCTGCCGGTCAATCTCGTGCCGGCCGCAGCACTCGGCATGACCACGGTTTTGGTGCGCACCGACAGCCAATGGGCACAGGAAGCGGCCGACGGCGAGCATGTGCATCATGTGATCGACGATCTCGCCGAGTGGCTCGCGACGCTGGTTATCACGCTCAAACCGGCGCCCGTGCGCCCTTCGGATCAATGCCAGACGGGAACCTGACCATGCGCGATTTCCAGCAGCCCGGCCGCTCGGCCGCAATCGCCACCGGCGGCATGGCGGCAAGCTCGCATCCGCTGGCGACTTTGACCGCAATCGAAATTCTGCGCGCCGGCGGCAATGCGATCGACGCGGCGGTCGCGGCCGGCGCGATGCTGGCCGTCGTCGAGCCGCATATGACGGGGATCGGGGGCGACTGCTTTGTTCTCTTTGCGCCGCGCGGCGGCGACAGGGTGATTGCGATGAACGGCTCGGGCCGTGCGCCGGCCGGTCTCACCCTCGATCGCGTGCTCGCCGACGAGCCCGATGGCATTGGCCGCTACAGTCCGCATTCGGTGAGCATACCGGGCGCGATCGACGCCTGGGCGCGGCTCGTCGCCGATCACGGTACGAAAGAGCTTGGCGCTTTGCTGCGACCGGCAATCGAGGCAGCGGAGAACGGCTATCCGATTCTCGGCCGCGTCGCTTACGACTGGGCGACGGAAACCGACCGGCTGGCATCCGATGCCGATACGGCGCGCGTGTTTCTGCCGGGCGGCGGCGCACCGGCCGAAGGCGACATCCATCGCCAGCCGCAGCTTGCGGCAACCTTGCGCCGTGTCGCCAAAGAAGGCCGCGCGGGATTCTACGAAGGCGAGATTGCAGACACGATGGCGGCAGTCCTGCGCAGCCGCGGTGCCACGCACAAGGCCGAGGATTTTGCCGCCAACAAACCCGACTATGTGACGCCGATCCGCACGAACTACTGCGGCGTCGATATCTATCAATGCCCGCCGAACACGCAGGGCATCACCGCGCTCGAGACGATGAACATTCTCTCGGGCTACGATCTCGGCACATTCGATCCGCTGCATCCCGACTGGCTGCATCTGCAGATCGAAGCAGGCCGCCTCGCCTATCGCGACCGCGATGCCTTCCTCGCCGATCCCGAGAAGGCGAAGCTGCCGATCGAACATCTGCTCTCGCCCGACTATGCCGCATCCCTGCGCGCGCTGATCCGGCTCGACCGGGCGATGACCGATCTGCCGCCGCCCGGCCGCATCGAACCGCATACCGTCTATCTCACGGTCGTCGACAAGGACCGCAACGCCGTCAGCTTTATCAACTCGCTGTTCGATCATTTCGGCAGCGGGATCTTCTGCCCGAAGACCGGCGTCATGTTCCAGAACCGCGCCACCTTGTTCTCGATCGATCCCGATCATCCGAACTGCGTCGCGCCGGGCAAACGCCCGTTCCACACCATCATCCCCGGCATGGCGGTGAAGGACGGCCGCACCGTCATGTCGTTCGGCGTGATGGGCGGCCATTACCAGCCGTTCGGCCATGTCCATCTGGTGAGTTCGGTGTTCGGCTTCGGGCTCGACCCGCAGGCGGCGCTCGATTTGCCGCGCGTCAGCCATGACGGACTGGTGCTCGAGGCGGAACGCGGCATTCCGGATGCGGCAAGGCGCGCGCTCGCGGCCAAGGGACATGATGTCGCCGTGACCGACCATCCCCATGGCGGCGGCCAGGCGATCCGAATCGACTGGGAGCGCGGCACGCTCACCGGTGGTTCCGACCCGCGCAAGGATGGCTGCGCGATCGGTTACTGATCGCCGCATCGAGCCGCAAGGCCCGATACCACTGGCTGAATTGACACTGGCCAGACCGCTTGCATTGTCGCCCCGCCGCTGTGACGAACAACAAACGGAGATCGCACCGATGAATCTGGCGATGAATCTTGGGGCGCTGGAAAAGACCATCGACGCAGCATGGGAAAACCGTACTTCGCTGACGCCGGCAAGCTCAGGCGATGTGCGCAAGGCCGTCGCCGCCGCGCTCGATGCGCTCGATGCCGGCAAGGTCCGCGTCGCCGAGAAGATCGGCGGCGAATGGGTTACGCATCAGTGGCTCAAGAAGGCCGTGCTGCTGTCGTTCCGCCTGACCGATTCGGTGCCGATTCCCGGTGGCGGCGACTATGACGGCTTCGACCGCGGGCCGGCCGGCTGGTATGACAAGGTGCCCTCGAAATTTGCCGGCTGGGGCGACAGTCGTTTTCGCGATGCCGGCTTTCGCGCCGTGCCGGGCTGCATCGTGCGCCAGTCGGCCTATGTCGCGCCCGGCGTGATCCTGATGCCGAGCTTCGTCAATGTCGGTGCCTATGTCGACAGCGGCACGATGATCGATACCTGGGTCACGGTCGGTTCCTGCGCGCAGGTCGGCAAGAATTGTCATATCTCCGGCGGCGTCGGACTGGGCGGCGTGCTCGAACCGGTTCAGGCCGGGCCGGTCATCATCGAAGACAATTGCTTCATCGGCGCGCGCTCGGAAATCGTCGAGGGCGTTATCGTCGGCGAGGGCTCGGTCATCGCGATGGGTGTGTTCATTACCGCCTCGACCAAAATCGTCGACCGCGCGACCGGCGAGGTTCACATGGGCCGGGTGCCGCCTTACTCCGTCGTCGTTTCGGGTGCGATGCCCGGCAAGAACCTGCCGGACGGTTCGCCGGGTCCGTCGCTCTATTGCGCCGTCATCGTCAAACGTGTCGACGAGAAGACCCGCGCCAAGACCTCGATCAACGAATTGCTGCGGGACTGATGACATGGCCCGCGCCGCCATCGATCCGGTTGCGCTGGCCAGCGCTCTGATCCGCTGCCCGAGCGTGACGCCGAAGGAAGGCGGCGCGCTGGGCGTTCTCGAGCAGGCGCTCGAACCGCTCGGCTTCCGCTGCCGGCGCATGCCGTTCGAAAGCGAGAACAGCCCGCGGGTCGACAATCTCTTTGCGGTGCGCGGCTCGGCCAACGGCCGCCATCTTTGCTTTGCGGGCCATACCGATGTCGTCCCGCCGGGCGCGGCCACCGACTGGCGGCAGGATCCTTTCCAGCCGACGATCGCCGACGGCCACCTCTGGGGCCGCGGTGCCGCCGACATGAAAGGGGCCATTGCCTGTTTCGCGGCGGCGGCGTCGCGCTTTCTCGCGCATCAGAGCGATTCCTTCGTCGGCCGGATCAGCCTCCTTATCACCGGCGACGAGGAAGGCCCGTCGGTCAATGGCACCAAGCGCATGCTCGAAACGCTGGCCGCCGAGGGCGAACGGTTCGATGCCTGTGTCGTCGGCGAGCCAACCAATCCCGAACGCATTGGCGAAATGATCAAGATCGGCAGGCGCGGTTCGCTGACCGGCTATCTGACCGTGCATGGCGTGCAGGGCCATTCCGCCTATCCGCATCGTGCCGACAATCCCGTCCATCATCTGCTGCGCATGCTCGCTCGTGCGATCGAAACGCCG
Source organism: Dongiaceae bacterium (assembly GCA_040902645.1). Taxonomy (GTDB): domain Bacteria; phylum Pseudomonadota; class Alphaproteobacteria; order Dongiales; family Dongiaceae; genus JAWXBK01. The sequence goes on from JBBDWW010000293.1 coordinate 16,205, forward strand.
CTCGATAATGGCTCCGATCATTTCGAGGCGTCGACCTTCCAGATCTCGACCGTCGATGTCGGCAACCCGGCGAGCAATGTGATCCCGGCCGCGGCGCACGCAACCTTCAATATCCGCTTCAACGATCGCCACACCCGCGCCGGCCTCGAAAAGCATCTGCGCGCGTTGATCGACAAAGAGGGTGCGCGCTACGAGATCAGATTCGCCGGGCATGGCGATGCGTTCCTGACGCCGCCGGGCGAATTCTCCACGATGCTGACCGATGCGGTGCGCACGGTGACCGGGATCGAACCGCAGCTCTCGACGACCGGCGGCACGTCGGATGCGCGTTTCATCAAGGATTATTGCCCGGTCGCCGAATTCGGCATGACGGGCCAGACCATGCACCAGGTGGACGAGCGCGTATCGCTCGCCGATCTTGCCGCGCTGACGCAGATCTACGAGGCGCTGCTTGACCGGTTCTTCGCAGATTCGGCGCCCGGTGCGTCGCCGCCGCGATGCTGACCGGATCGGAGATCGTTCGTTCGGTTTACGGCATGTGGCGCCTGGCGCGCCTCGATACGATCGGCCTGCAATGGCTCGACCGCACGCCGGATGGGTTCTGGCGTTCGTTCCGGCTCGCGATCCTGCTGCTGCCGGCCTTCGCGCTGCATGTCTTTTACGATCTGTCGGGCAGCGAGATCACCGCCTCGCTACCGCGCATCCTGGCGATCGAAGGCATCTATTACATCGTCGCCTGGACGGCGTTTCCGGTGCTCATGCATCCGATCGCCGCAGCACTCGGTCGCGAACAGCGCTATGTGGGCTATATCGTCGCGCTCAACTGGTCGCAGGTCATCCAGTATGGCGTGCTGATCCCGGTCGAGACGCTGATCTTTCTCGGCAATGGCGGCGGCATCGGAACGTTTCTCGGCGTCCTCGTCTTCTTCGCGCTGAGCTATTACCTCTGGTTCATCGCGAAGACGGCGCTCGACATCCCTGGCACCATGGCAGCCGGCCTGGTCGTGCTCGATATCCTGATTTCGCAGGTCAATTATCTGGCCGCACGCGCGATGCTGGGTTGACCTAAGCTCAGTAATCGACCCGCACGAGATAGAGCCCGTCGGGCGGCGCGGTCGGACCGGCTTTCGCCCGGTCGCGCGCATCGAGGGCGCGCGTCACGTCGTTCGCATCCCACTTGCCGTCGCCGACCAGCCGCAGCGTGCCGACGAGATTGCGCACCTGATGATGGAGGAACGAGCGCGCCTCGGCCGCGACGACGATCTCGTCGCCTTCCCGTGTCACGGTCAGCCGGTCCAATGTCTTCACCGGCGAGGCAGCCTGACAGATCGAGGAGCGGAACGAGGTGAAATCGTGACTGCCGACCAGGCGCTGCGCCGCGTCGTGCATGGCCTCGGCGTCGAGCGGATGAACGAGATGCCAGGCGCGGCCGAGGTCGAGCGCGAGCGGCGCGCGGCGATTGACGATGCGATAGCGATAGGCGCGACCGATGGCGGAGAACCGCGCATGGAAATCGCCGTCGACCGATTCGGCCGAGAGGACCGCGATCGGCAGTGGCTTCAGGTGAAAGTTCAACGCATCGCGCACCGTGGCGCCGGTCGCCTCGCGCGCGATATCGACATGCGCGACCTGCCCGGTTGCATGCACGCCGGCATCGGTGCGGCCGGCGCCGAAACTGACGACGCGCTCGCCACAGAACGCATGCACCGCCTCTTCAAGCGCCGCCTGTATCGACGGACCGTTTTCCTGCCGCTGCCAGCCGACGAAGGGCCCGCCGTCATATTCGAGCGTGAGCTTCCAGCGTGTCATGCGAGATGCACCGGCGCCACGAGCCGCAGCCCATTGGCGAATTCAGTGGCGCCCATCGGGCGGCCGCCGGCGCGCTGCAGTTCGAGCAAAGCCAGCGTTCCACCGTCGCCGCAGCGCACGGTGAGGTCGGGCAGCATGGTCCCGACCGGGCCTTTGATTTCACCCGGGCGGCATTCGGCGCGCAGCACGCGCACGCGTTTTCCCTCCCAGTCGAACCAGGCGCCGGGCGCCGGGCTGAAGGCGCGCACCTGACGTTCGAGCGCCGACGCCGGCTGCGACCAGTCGAGTCTGGTTTCCGCGCGCAGAATCTTGGGCGCATAGCTGGCACCGGTTGCCGGCTGCGGGATCGCTTCCAGCGTGCCGGCAGCGATACCTGCCAATGCTTCGACGATCATCGCAGCACCAAGTGCGGCGAGCCGGTCATGCAATGCGCCGGCATTGTCGTCGGGCCCGACCGGAACGGCGCGGCGCAGCAGCATCGGACCGGTATCGAGCCCCTCGTCCATGCGCATGATCGTGACACCGGTCTCGCGATCGCCGGCAAGGATCGCGCGCTGGATCGGTGCGGCACCGCGCCAGCGCGGCAATAAAGAGGCATGGATGTTGAGACAGCCGAGCCGCGGGGCCTCGAGAAACGGCATTGGCAGGATCAGCCCGTACGCGACGACGATGGCGGCATCGAGCGCGAGCGCATGGAAGGCAGCGATCTCGTCGGGCTCGCGCAGCCAGGTCGGATGTCGTACTTCGAGCCCGTGTTCGGCGGCAGCGCGGGCGACTGGCGATGGCCGCTCCTTCTGACCGCGCTCGGCCGGGCGCGGCGGCTGGGTATAGACGGCGGCGATTTCATGCCCGGCCGCGCGCAACGCCGCCAGCGCCGGCAGCGCGAAATCGGGCGTGGCCATGAAGGCGAGGCGCAAAGGCGGCGTCATGGCGCCTTTTGTAGCCGCCACGTCACATTCCGGCCAGAGCCGGCGGTGGATGCGCGGATCGCGCGGTTTCGGAGAGCTAGAGGCGCAGCAGGGCGTCTTCCGGCTTCGCCGGCGTGCCCCCGTCCTTCTTCATCTTGATCAGCTTGCGCAGGATGATATTGCGCTTCAGCGCCGAGATATGATCGATGAACAGGATGCCGTCGAGATGATCCATCTCATGCTGGATGCAGGTCGCCAGCAACCCGTCGGCGGCGAGTTCGCACAGTTCGTCGTTCTCGTCGATATAGCGCACCCGGATCGCGTCCGGCCGCGCGACGTCGGCATAATGCTCAGGCACCGAGAGGCAGCCTTCGTTGTAGCTGGCATCCTCGTCCGAGACCCAGACTAGTTCCGGATTGGCCATGCGCAAAGGCTGCGGTTCGCCCTCTTCGCCCGACGCCATATCGAGCACGATGACGCGATTCAGAACGCCGACCTGGGGGGCCGCCAGCCCGATGCCGGGCGCTGCATACATGGTCTCCAGCATGTCGTCCATGAGCCGATGCGTTTCCGCATCGACCCGCTCGACGGGCTTTGATTTTCGTTTGAGGCGCGGATCGGGCGCCACGATGATCGGGAGAAGGGCCATGACGGGTTCTTAGGTATGGGCGGCCGCGAGCCCCGTCAAGCGGCGCGATTTCCGCCTCATACCCCCCATGCTAGGGTTGCAGGGAATGGACGAATCAACCGTTGTTCTCCTGGCCCTCATGGCCGTCGTGGCGATCGTCGTGATCGTCGCCAGCCTCCTGCTGGCGCGCCGCAATGCGGGCGGCGGCGAGGCGATCGCCCGGCTCGAGGGCCAGCTGTCCCAGCTCGGCCAGGACAATGCCGAGCTGCGGCGCAATCTCGACGCCGGCCTCGCCGGTATGAGTACGCGCATCGGCGAGACGCTTCATCAGCAGAGCGAGCGGACACATGTGTCGCTGACCGGGCTGATGGCGCGGCTCGCCGTGATCGACCAGGCGCAGGCCAATATCAAGGAGCTGTCGGGCCATGTGGTCGGCCTGCAGGATGTGCTGTCGAACAAGCAAGCGCGTGGCGCCTTCGGCGAATCGCAGCTTGCCGACATCCTGCAGAACGCCTTGCCGCGCGACGCCTATGGGCTTCAGGTCACACTCGGCAATGGTAACCGTGCCGACTGCCTGCTCCGACTGCCGAACCCGCCAGGTTCGATTGCGATCGACGCCAAGTTTCCCCTCGAAGGATTCCGCCAGTTGATGGCCGCGGAGGACGATGCGGGCCGTGTGCTCGCCTCCCGCGCCTTCTCGGTTGCGGTGCGCAAGCATGTCGTCGACATTGCGGAGAAATACATCCTGCCGGGCGAGACCGGCGACTGGGCGCTGATGTTTTTGCCGAGCGAGCGGGTCTATGCCGAGCTGCACGCGAATTTCTCGAACGTGGTCGACGAGGCGCAGCGCCGGCGCGTCGGCATCGTCTCGCCGGCGACGATGATGGCGCTCGTGACGACGATCCGCGCCGTTTTGCGCGACGTGCAGATGCGCGAACAGGCCGCCGTGATCCAGCAGCATGTCGCCTCGATGGTCGACGACGTGCGTAGGCTCGACGAGCGGGCCGAAGCGTTGCAGAAACATTTTTCGCAGACCGCCCGCGACGTCGATCAGATCCGGATTTCGACCGGAAAGATCGTCGGCCGCACCGAGAAAATCGCCGAGGTGGATATGACGGAACCGGCATCGCCGGTTCTAGCATCACCGCCCGGCCAGGGTTGAAACCGACCCGCTTCAGGGAGCCACGAGAATGGATACATTCATTTCAGGCAGTGCGATTTTCGTCATCGCGCTGGTTATCTTTGCCCTCATCATCGTGTTCGCCGGCGTCAAATCGGTGCCGCAGGGCTCGGAATGGACGGTCGAACGGTTCGGCCGCTACACCCGTTCACTGCGCCCGGGCCTCAATCTCATCGTGCCGATCGTCGACCGGATCGGGCAGAAGCTCAACATGATGGAGAACGTGCTCGACGTGCCGACACAGGAGGTGATCACGCGCGACAACGCGATGGTCGCGGTCGACGGCGTGGTGTTCTATCAGATCCTGGACGCCGCAAAGGCGGCCTACGAGGTGCGCCAGCGCGAACTGGCCACGCTCAATCTGACGATGACCAACATCCGCACGGTGATGGGGTCGATGGATCTCGACGAGCTGCTCTCGCAGCGCGACCGGATCAACGCCCAGCTTCTGCACGTGGTCGACGAGGCGACGCAGCCCTGGGGCGTCAAGGTGACCCGCATCGAAATTCGCGACATCTCGCCGCCGCGCGACCTGGTCGATTCGATGGCGCGCCAGATGAAGGCCGAGCGCGACAAGCGCGCCAACATTCTCGAGGCCGAGGGTTTCCGCCAGGCGCAGATTCTAAAGGCCGAGGGCCTGAAGCAGTCGGCCATCCTCGAAGCCGAGGGACGGCGCGAGGCGGCGTTCCGCGACGCCGAAGCGCGCGAGCGTGAGGCCGAGGCCGAAGCGAAGGCGACCATGATGGTGTCGGAGGCGATCGCCAAGGGCGATATCCAGGCGATCAATTATTTCGTGGCGCAGCGTTATGTCGAGGCGCTGAAGGGTATGGCGGATTCGCATAACAGCAAGGTGATCTTCATGCCGCTCGAAGCCGCCAGTGTGATCGGCGCGATCGGCGGCATTGCCGAACTGGCGAAACAGTCGATGGACAAGCAACGCAGCAGCGCGCCCTGGGGCAACCGGCCCGCGGGCAGCGAGGAGAACCGGTCGTGATCGCCTTCTTCGAAAGCCTTGCCTTCTGGCACTGGTTCGTCCTCGGCGTCGCCCTGGCGGGGATCGAGATTCTCGTGCCCGGCTCGTTCCTGCTCTGGCTCGGCATCGCCGCCGGCGTGGTCGGAATCGTCGTGCTGATGTTCCCGGCGATCGGCTGGGAATGGCAGATGGTGCTGTTCGCGCTGCTCTCGGTGGTCAGCGTGCTGGTCGGGCGCGCCGTGATGAAACGCATGGCGGCACCGGAAGGCGAAACGACGCTCAACCGTCGCGGCGAGCAGTTCGTCGGCCGCGTTTTCGTGCTGGCCGAGCCGATCGCCAACGGACGCGGCGCGATTCATGCCGGCGACAGTCTGTGGCGGGTGAGCGGCGCCGACCGGCCGGCCGGCGCGCGGGTTCGCGTCACCGGCAGCGACGGCACCTTGCTCAACGTCGAAC
>JBBDWW010000294.1:0-3166 GCA_040902645.1 Dongiaceae bacterium
CGGCCTGTCCAACCGCGAACCCGCCGCAAACCGGCGATTCCGTCCGCTCCCGACCCTGGAGTAAGCTCACTTCCCTTATGACCCGCGATGACGCCCATTCGCATCTCCCGCTGCCGCCTCGCGGCAATATGTCGCACGATCGGGACATGCTGCGATGATGCCGCTGATCGCAATTCCCGCGCGCATGGCATCGACCCGCCTGCCGGGAAAACCGCTCGCCGATATCGCGGGCGAACCGATGATCGTTCATGTCTGGCGCCGGGCCTGCGAGGCCGATGTCGGGCCGGTCCTGGTCGCGGCCGGCGAGGCGGCGATCGTCGATGCCGTCCGCGCCGCCGGTGGCAAGGCAGTGCTCACCGACGCCGATCTGCCCTCGGGCTCCGATCGCATCCATCAGGCGGTCGAACGCATCGATCCCGACGGACGCCATGACGTGATTGTCAATCTGCAGGGCGATCTGCCGACGCTCGATCCGCGCGCGATCCGCAGCGTGCTCGATCCGCTGCGCGACGAAGATGTCGATATCGGAACCCTCGCCGTGCGCATCGTTGACGATGCCGAACGGAGCCGGTCCGATGTCGTCAAGGTTGCGGCCGGCTTTGCCGATGCGGCGCCCCCGGGCACGATTGCGCGCGCGCTCTATTTCTCGCGAGCGCCGGTACCGTGGGGCGAGGGCGCGCATTATCATCATATCGGAATCTACGCGTATCGACGGGCGGCGCTGGCGCGTTTCGTCGCGCTGCCGCCGTCGCCGCTCGAGCAGCGCGAGAAACTGGAACAGCTTCGTGCGCTCGAAGCCGGCATGCGAATCGATGTGGCGCTCGTTGACACATTTCCGCTCGGAGTCGATACTCCCGCCGACCTTGAGCGTGCGCGCCGACTTCTAGCACCGCATTGATTCCACGGAAAAATTGCAGCCGGACACTTGCCGGCCCGACCGCAACGGCGGGACGCCGGAGACACCGGAGCAACCAGGACGAGTGATGACCGACGACGCTTCCCGCACCATCGCCTTCCAGGGCTCGCCCGGCGCCTATTCGGATCTCGCCTGCCGCGGCGCCTATCCCGACTGGAAGACATTGCCCTGCACCTCGTTCGAGGATGCGTTCGCGTCGGTGCGCGATCATCGCGCCGCGCTCGCCATGCTGCCGATCGAAAACTCGGTCGCCGGCCGCGTCGCCGACATCCATCATCTGATGCCCGATTCCGGCCTGCATATCGTGGCCGAGCATTTTCAGCGGGTGAACCATCATCTCCTGGCACCGAAGGGTGCGACGCTCGCCGGGCTGAAGCGCGTGCACAGCCACGTGCAGGCGCTTTCGCAATGCCGGAAGCTGATCCGGGAGCTGGGCGTGAAGCCGATCACGCACGCCGATACCGCGGGTGCTGCGGCCGATGTCGCGGCGGCCGGCAACCAGGAGGATGCGGCGATCGCATCCAGCCTCGCCGGCGAGATCTACGGACTCGAATCGCTGCGCGCCGATATCGAGGACGCGATGCACAACACGACGCGCTTCGTCGTGATGGCGGAAGATCCGGTCGATCCCGATCCCGCGGATGGGCCGGTTATGACGAGTTTTCTCTTCCGGGTGCGTTCGGTGCCGGCGGCGCTCTACAAGGCGCTCGGCGGTTTTGCTACCAACGGCGTCAATATCGTGAAGCTCGAAAGTTACATCGTCGACGGCCGCTTCACGGTCGCGCAGTTCTACGCCGATGTCGAAGGCCATCCCGACCAGCCGCCGGTCCGGCTTGCGCTCGAAGAGCTGAGCTTCTTTTCACGCGAGGTGCGCATTCTCGGCGTCTATCCCGCGTCGCCCTATCGGCAACCCGGCGCGTCGAGCTGATCTAGTCGCCCTTCGCAATCCAGTCGTCGACCAGCCGCCGCGCGATCGAGAACCGCGTCGGCATGCGGAACGTTTCGTCCTCGGGCGAAGCGAGCAGGAACGCGCGGCTGTACCAGCCGATATGCTCGATCTCGGGTTCCTGGAGGCGGATCGCATCGTTTATCGCGCGGCCGGTAAATCCGAGCATGATCGAGGCCGGAAACGGCCAGGGCTGGGACGAGTGATAGCGGATATCGGTCACAATGAGGCCGGCCTCCTCGAGAACTTCGCGCGCAACGGTTTCCTCGAGGCTTTCGCCCGGTTCGACGAAGCCGGCGAGAACCGAGTGCATACCGGGCGGCCAGGTATGCTCGCGCCCGAGCAGCAACCGGTTCTCATGCTCGATCGCCATGATGACGGCGGGATCGGTGCGCGGGAAATGCGGTGTGGCGCAGGAGGGATCGCTGCAGCGCCGGACATGCCCGCCTTCGTCGCTCACCGTCGGTTGGCCACAGCTGCCGCAGAAGCGGTGGCGATGATGCCAGGTCGTGATCGCGCGGCCATAGGCGAGCAGAGCGGCATCGGGCGCATCGAGCAGCGCGCCGATCGCGCGCAATTCGGCGAGCTCACCATGCGCATCGATAAAGCCGCGCGCCGCATCCTCTTCGAGATGCGAGAGCGACAGCGCGAAATGTGCGGATTCGCCCTCGATGCCGAGAAACACGACGGCAGCCGGTTCGCGGATCAGATCGCCGGCAAGATCCGGCGTCAGCCACGCCGGCGCCGGCCGTTCACCGGGCCGAATCAGGTTGCGCTCGCGCCAGACCGGCAAAAATCGCGTTGCGGGATCGACGAGCCGCGCCGTGAGCCAGTCCCGGTCGCGCCGGCGATGCGCGGCACGGTCAAGACCGAGCCCCTCGAAGACGTTGCGGCGCGGCGGCGCCTCACTCACCGCGCAACGCGTCCTCGCTGGCCTGACGGTATTTCTGGCGCAGATGGACCGGTTTCTTCCGCCGCCGCCGCGCCGCGAGGTTGAGAACCTCGACGAAGATCGAGAAGCCCATCGCGACGTAGATATAACCCTTCGGGATGTGGAAGCCGGCCCCGTCGGCCATCAGCGCCATGCCGATCAGCAGCAGGAAAGAAAGCGCAAGCATCTTCACGGTGGGATGGCGCTCGACGAAATTCGCGACCGGTGCGGCTGCGACCAGCATGATCGCCATCGCTATCACGATCGCCGTCACCATGACCCAGATATGGTCGGCCATGCCGACCGCGGTGATCACCGAATCGAGCGAGAACACGATGTCGAGCACGGCGATCTGCGCCACGACCGCGGCGAA
>JBBDWW010000295.1:0-3139 GCA_040902645.1 Dongiaceae bacterium
GTCGGTCCGTCCGGCGCCGGCAAGTCGACAATCTCGCGGCTGCTGTTCCGCTTCTACGACGTGACCGGCGGGCGGGTGCTGATCGACGATCAGGATGTGCGCACAGTGACGCAGGCAAGCCTGCGCGATGCGATCGGCATCGTCCCGCAGGATACGGTGCTGTTCAACGACACGGTTCGCTACAACATCGCTTATGGCAAGCCCGGTTCGCCGCCCGACCGGATCGAACGCGCCGCGCGACTTGCAAATATCCACGATTTCGTCATGGGCCTGCCGGATGGCTACGAAACGCGCGTCGGCGAGCGCGGCCTCAAGCTGTCGGGCGGCGAAAAGCAGCGTGTGGCGATCGCGCGCACGATCCTCAAGGATCCAGCCATTTTGCTGTTCGACGAAGCGACCTCCGCGCTCGATACCCGCACCGAGAAAGAGATTCAGCGCAACCTCGCCGACGTGTCGCAAGGGCGCTCGACGCTGATGATCGCCCATCGTTTGTCGACCGTGGTCGATGCCGACGAGATTCTCGTGCTCGAAGAGGGGCGCATCGTCGAGCGCGGTCGCCATGCCGATCTGCTGCGCATGCACGGGCGTTATGCCGAAATGTGGGCACGCCAGCAGGCAAGCGAGGGCGAGCATCCTCTGCACGATCCGATTGTCGACGACGATTCGATAGCGCCGGCCAACCGGCCGAGTGCCGCATGACCGCCGCCGCAAAAGACCGGATCGGGCCGTTGGCCCGGTCGGTCATCGCCGGCGACCGGCGCGCATTGGCGCAGGCGATCACGCTGATCGAATCGACCCGCGCCGATCATCGCGACGACGCCGCGCACCTGGTCGATCTGTTGGTGGCGAAGGCGGGCGGTTCGTTCCGGCTCGGCATTTCAGGGCCGCCCGGTGTCGGCAAGTCGACCTTCATCGAACGCTTCGGCCTGCATTTGATCGAGGAGGGCCATCGTGTCGCCGTGCTCGCCGTCGATCCGTCCTCGCGCATATCGGGCGGTTCGATCCTCGGCGACAAGACGCGGATGCCGGATCTGTCGCGCAACGATGCGGCCTTCATCCGGCCCTCGCCGGCCGGCGACACGCTCGGCGGTGTCGCGCGTCGAACGCGCGAGGCGCTGATCGCCTGCGAGGCGGCCGGCTTCGATATCGTGATCGTCGAGACGGTCGGCGTCGGCCAGTCGGAAACGGCGGTCGCCGGCTTGACCGATGCGTTCCTGCTGTTGCTGCAACCCGGCAGCGGCGACGAGCTGCAGGGCATCAAACGCGGCGTGATGGAACTGGCCGATCTCTTGGTGGTCAACAAGACCGACGGCACGCTGCGCGAGGCGGCGCTTCTGGCGGCGGCCGAGTATCGAGCGGCGCTGGGGCTGCTGCGCCCGACCAAGGAGGGCTGGACGCCCGAGGTGTTGAGCTGCTCGGGGCTCAACGGCACGGGCATCGAGGAGGTCCGCGCGGCGCTTGAGCGCTATCGCGCGATCCTCGTCGGCAATGGCACGATTGCCCGACTGCGCGCCGAACAGAATCGCCACTGGCTCAAGACCGAGCTGACGGAGGGTCTGATCGAGCGGCTGCGGACCGATCCCCGGGTCGCCAAGGCGATCGCAAGGCTGGAAAAAGAGGTCGCCGCCGGGCGGCGCACCCCGCTGGCGGCGGCCGAAGAGATCCTGGCCGCGCTCAGTTTGCCGGATCGGCCCAAACCGGGCTGATTTAGGGGCCGGCAGGGCCCATTCCGACCGGATCGGGCCTTCGGCTTGACGTTCCCCGGACCTTCCCGTAAAAAACCGCGCTCCCGCCCAGAGGGCCGTTCCGGCCCGGCCGGGCGCTGCGAAAATACCCGATTTGAGAAGGACTTCGACCCATGGCCCGACGTTGCGGCATGACCGGCAAGGGTGTTCTGACCGGTAACAATGTAAGCCATGCGAACAACAAGACGCGCCGGCGCTTCCTGCCCAATCTGCAGGAGACGCGGCTGCTCTCGGATGCGCTCGGCGTCATGGTCCGGCTCCGGCTCTGCACGCAGGCGCTGCGCACGATCGAGCATAATGGCGGTCTCGATGCCTATCTGCTCGGCACGTCCGACACCAAGCTGCCCGACGAAGCGCGTCGCCTGAAGCGCCGCATCCGCAAGGCCGCCGAGTCCCGCGCCGCCGCCTGATCGGTTTTCGCCCGCGTTTGGCGCGGTCGTCTTAAATCCCGGTTCATTTTCACCCGTGCATAACGCTCGGCGCGGGGACTCGCACCCGCTTCGGGTTTCGGGCATTTTTCTCCGTCGGCAGAACGGGGAGCCAATTCCATGCAGAAAATCACCGAAACCGGCGCCGCGCTGGCGGGTCTTTCGCTCGGAGCCATTCTCGCCGATCCGCTGCTGGCCGCGATGGCGGCGGGCCAACTCGAAACCGTCACCATCAAGAGCGCGTCGGGGCGTTCGGCCAAGGGCGCGCTCGCGCTGCCGAAGGCGCCGGGCCCGGCGATCCTGCTGCTGCATGAATGGTGGGGTCTCAACGACGAGGTGAAAGCGGTCGCGCGCGAACTTTCGGAAGCCGGTTATGTGGCGCTCGCGCTCGATCTCTATGACGGCAAGGTCGCGAAGGACGCCGACACGGCCGGCAAATATATGGGCGCGCTCGATCGCGCTGTCGCAATGGATCTGATGGGTGCTGCAATCGACTGGCTGCGCCAGCATCCGAAATCGACCGGCAAGGTCGGCACGCTCGGCTGGTGCATGGGCGGTGGCCTGTCGATCGATGCGTCGATCGCGCGGCCGGTCGATGCGACGATTGCCTATTACGGCCGGGTCGATCATCCGATCGAGGCGTTGAAGCAATTGAAGGGACCGGTTCAGGGGCATTTCGCCGAGCGCGACCAGTGGATCAATCATGCGATGGTCGATCCGTTCGAGGCGGCGATGAAGAAAGCCGGAAAGCCGCTCGATTTGCACTGGTACGAAGCGGATCACGCCTTCAGCAACCCGACCGGCGCCAATTTCCAGAAGCCGGACTCCGAGCGCGCCTGGCAGCGCACGCTGGACTTCTTCCGCAAGCATCTCGGGCGCTGAACGGGAACGCCGGCCCGTCTGCCGCATTGTTGCCGCATGGTTCGGTAGAATGGACGAAATCAGCCCATCCGCTGCTGCTGAGGG
>JBBDWW010000296.1:0-21587 GCA_040902645.1 Dongiaceae bacterium
CGAAGATCGTGTCGTCGCCGTTGCCGCCGAAGATGATGTCCTTGCCGTTGCTGCCATAGATGAGGTCGTTGCCCTCGCCGCCGACGATCTTGTTGACCTCGCGACCGCCAAACTGACCGCTGCCGCCGTAGATCGTGTCGGCGCCTTCGCCGCCATAGAGCTTGTCGCTGCCGTTGCCACCAAAGATCAGGTCGCGGCCGTCGCCGCCATGGATCTTGTCGTCGCCGTTGTTGCCGTAAATCGTGTCGCGCTCGTTGCCGCCGAAGATCTTGTCGTCGCCGTTGCCGCCGACCAGCGAATCGTCGCAATCGCCGCCGAGCAGGATGTCCTTGCCGTCGTTGCCGACGAGCGTGTCTTCCTTGTCGTTGCGCCGGCTGCCGCCGAACGTCTTCTCGTCGCCGATGAACTCGAGCTCGCGGTCGATTTCGCCGAGGATGGCTTCGTGGATCCCGACGATCTTCGGCTGGTTGTCGCAGCTGACGGTAAAATCGCTCTTGCCGAAGATCGTATCGTTGCCGTCGTTGCCGACGATCGAATCTTGCTTGTCGGCGAAAATCTTGTCGTTACCGTCGCCGCCGTCAATCGTGTCCTGATCGCCGTCCAGCGCGAAGATCTTGTCGCCGCCGCCGCCGCCGTCGATCGTGTCGAAGCCACTGCCGCCGATGATCTTGTCGCTGCCATTGCCGCCGAAGATCAGGTCGTTATCCTGGCCGCCGTCCAGCTTGCCGCTGCCATTGATCGTGTCGTTGCCGCTGTCGCCATCCAGCTTGCCGGAGCCATCGAGCGAATCGTTCCCCGTGCCACCCTCCAGTTTGGCGTTCGAACCGGAGAGCGTGTCGTTGCCGCCCTTGCCGAACAGCTTGTCGCCGTCGCTGTCGTCGAGATTTTCGTTGGTGCCGTCGCCCTCGAAGATCAGTTTGACCGTGTCGTTGCCATCCTCGCCAAAAATCGTGTCGTCCTGGTCGGCCCAGATCTTGTGATTGCCCTGGCTGGCATCGATCGTGTCGTTGCCTTTGCCGCCGATGATCTTGTCGTTGCCGCCGCCGCCGCCCAGCGAATCGTCGCCGCCGCCGCCGTCGAGCTTGTCGTTACCCGGGCCGCCCACCAGCGTGTCGTCGCCGCTGCTGCCGTCCAGCTTGTCGTTGCCGTCGCCGCCGAGAATCGAATCGTTGCCGTTGTCGCCCAGCAGCTTGTCGTTGTTGGCGCCACCATCCAGCGTGTCGTCGCCCTTGCGGCCGATCAGGATGTCCTTGCCGTCGCCACCCTGCAGGTCGTCGGCGCCGTTGCCGCCCTTCTGGATCAGGAACTTGTTGAAGACGCTGTCGCCCGCCCGCTCGTCGCCGAACAGGATGTCCTTCCCGTTTGAGCCTTCGAGGAACACGCCGGGGCCGCAATAGATGAAGATCTCTTCGTCATCCGGCGGCTCGGGGAACTCGTAGAACAGCTCCGTCGGCGCCAGCGGGCCCTTCTCAAGCAGGCTCGGCAGGAACGCCGGCAGCAGCGTCGCAAAGCCGCCATAGAGATCCTCGAACTCGTAGCGCCCGTCGAACTCCCGGAACGACGCCTGGTCGTTCGGGTCGCGCAGTTCCGGAATCCCGTCGTCGTCGTCCCCGAGCACCGGCTCGCCGGTCGCCGCCGTGAACTCTTCCGGGCTGATCCCCGTCACATAGACATGGCCGTACGTGCCTTCGCCGCCGCCATGGGGCACATGGATGACGATTTCGCCGTTATTCCCGATGTCCGCGTAGACCCCCGGGGCAGAGAGGTCGAACGCGAAGGAGAAGGATTCGCCGGGCGCAAGATTGACGAAGATGTTCTCGCCGGGGGCCGGCTCCGGGATCGGCGCCGCCAGAACCAGCTGGGTCGCCGTCGGATTGACCTCGGATTGCAGGGCGTCTGTCTCGGCGTCGCCCGCGATGACCGGACCCGCCGCGGCAACGACCGTGCCGTCCGTGGCCTTGGTATCGAGCGACTCACTAACCGCAGCGGCTGTTTCCGGTGCGGTGTTGTTGGTCGAGTCCGTCGCCATATCTGGTGCCCCCAGTAAAAATTATGCGGCAGACGCACCGCGCCTGCTTTACCCCACCTCTCGTATATCAATTTTAAGCAAGATCGATCAAATATGCGTTTGTATAAAGCGACACACGCAGATGTAGATAGAACGCGACAGTCTTACGACCCTGTGCTTCCGGAGCCACAGGCGGCCTATTCGACTATGGCGAGCCCGTCTTCTGCAGAGGTCGGAGCCGGCAATCGAACCAGCCGGATCTAGCGCTCCAGGGCGGTCAGCATCGCGCTGCCGATCTCGGCCGGGGTCGGTGCAATCATGACTCCCGCACCGCGTAAAGCCTCGATTTTCTCGGCTGCCGTCTCGCCGCCGGCCGTCACCACCGCCCCGGCATGACCCATCCGTTTACCGGAAGGTGCGGTCTGGCCCGCGATGAACCCGACCACGGGCTTTTTGCGGCGTGAATCCCTGAGAAACTGCACCGCGTCGCGTTCCGGGGTGCCGCCGATCTCGCCGATCAGGATGATCGCGTCGGTTTCGTCGTCGCCGAGAAACAGATCGAGGATATCCACGAAGCTCGAGCCGTTGACCGGATCGCCCCCGATCCCGACCACCGTCGATTGGCCAAGCCCGGCGAGGGTGGTTTGGGTCGCCGCCTCGTAGGAGAGCGTCCCCGAGCGCGAGACGATGCCGACCCGGCCCGCCTTGTGGATATAGCCCGGCATGATGCCGATCTTGCACTGGTCGGGGGTGATCAGCCCCGGGCAGTTGGGCCCGATGACCCGGGCCGAGGACGTTTTCAGCTCCCGCCGCACCCGAGCCATATCGAGGACCGGGATCCCGTCGGTGATGGCCACGATCAGCCGAATCCCCGCATCGATCGCCTCGAGGATCGCATCCGCCGCATAGGGCGGCGGCACATAGATCGCGGTCGCATCGGCCCCGGTCATCTCGACCGCCTCGACGACGGTATCGAACACCGGCAAACCGAGATGGGTGCTGCCGCCGCGCCCGGGCGTGACCCCGCCGACCATGCGAGTCCCGTACTGGATCGCCTGTTCGGAATGGAACGTGCCCTGGGTGCCGGTGAAGCCCTGGCAGATGACCTTGGTGGTCCGGTCGACGAGGATTGCCATCGGCTCAGCCTCCTGCCTTGGTTCGCGCGGCGACCGCGGTGACGATCGACTGCGCCGCCTCGGCCAGCGTCCCGGCCGCGATAATCGGCAGATCGGCCTCGTTCAGGATCTTGCGACCCAACTCGACGTTCGTACCTTCGAGGCGAACGACGAGGGGCCGGTCGTAACCGATCTCGCGCGCCGCCTGTACCAGACCCTCGGCGATCGAATTGCAACGCATCATCCCGCCGAACACATTGAGTAGGATGCCACGCACGCCCGGGTCGTTCGCCAGCAGCTTGAACGCGATCGCGATGCGTTCCTTGGTGGCCGCACCGGCGATGTCCATGAAATTGGCCGGCCGGCCGCCATAATGCTTGATGATGTCCATGGTCGCCATCGCGAGCCCGGCGCCGTTGACCATGCAGCCGATGTCGCCATCCAGCTTGACGTAATTGAGATCGTGCCGCGCCGCCTCGACCTCGAGCGGATCGCTTTCCATGTCGTCGCGCAGTTCCTCGATATCGCGATGCCGGAACAAGGCGTTGTCGTCGAAACTCATCTTGGCATCGAGCGCAACCAGGCGGCCGGCCGAGGTCACGACCAGCGGATTGATCTCGAGCATGCTGGCATCGAGTTCGACGAAGGCGCGATGCAGCGATAACAGCAGGCGAACCATCTTGTGCACCTGACGGCCCTCGAGCCCGAGTGCGAAAGCAACCTTGCGCGCATGGAAGCTCTGCATCTGCGCCGCCGGCAGCAATGTCTGCGTGACAATCTTTTCCGGAGCTTTCGCGGCGACTTCTTCGATGTCGACGCCGCCTTCGGTCGAGGCGATGATCGTGATTCCGCCAGTGCCGCGATCAACCAGCAGCGCAACATAGAGTTCGCGCGCGATGTCGGTAGCGGTTTCGATATAGACGCGCCGCACTTCCTTGCCTTCCGGACCGGTCTGATGCGTGACCAGCCGCATGCCGAGCAGATGATCGGCGGTCGCGGTCACTTCCGTGACCGAGCGGCAAAGTTTGACGCCGCCCGCCTTGCCGCGACCGCCGGCATGAATCTGCGCCTTCACGACCCAGACCGGACCGTCCAGCTCTTCAGCAACCGCTTCGGCTTCCTGCGGCGTATGCGCCACGTCGCCGCGGGGCACCGGCACGTCGTAGCGGCGCAGCAGGGCTTTTGCCTGATATTCATGGATGTTCATCGCGTGCCCCCCTGAATTTCCAGTCGCGTCATGGCCGGGAACACGGTGCGCCCGCTGCGGCGTTACCTGCAACGGCACACGGATCCCGGATTGTCGGCTGGGGCCCCCGGAGCTCTGTCGGGAGCGGGCGCAGGCGAACGATAACAAACGGTGTCAGGCCGGTCGCGGGGCCGATTGTCGCAGATTGCGCGGGATATCCCGCTTCAACCGTTGATTTTAACCGGCTATCGGTTCGATCAGGCCCGAATCGTCGTTGGCTGGCGAATTGACCCGCTGGCTGACCGGCGTCGCCGTCATGCGTGCCGCCGGAAAGGGCCTGAGCAGCCCAAGCAATGCCGCACGCGACCCGCCGCCAAGCCAGGCCGCAGCCGATGTCGCATCGAGGATCGCCGGCATCCGGTCATGCGCCCTTGCCACGAGCGAATTCGCGTTCGTGACAATGATGGTGAAGCTCGTCAGATCGCCGCCGGCAGGCTCGCGCCAGGTTTCCCAAAGCCCCGCCAGAACGAAGGGCGCACCGTCGGGCATCGTGAATCGAAACGGCAATTTTTCTCGACCGACCTTTTTCCATTCATAGAATCCATCGGCCGGTATGAGGCAACGGCGCTCGCGAAAAGCCGAGCGAAAGGCCGGCTGCTCCGCCACCGTTTCCGCGCGCGCGTTGATCATCGGCGGACCGCGCCTGGGCCCCGTTTTCGACCAGGCAGGAACCAGTCCCCAGCGCATCATGGTCAACTCGTTGCCGCCCTCGCGGCGCGCGCGAATGACCGGCGCCATTTGGGTCGGCGCGATGTTGTAGCGCGGTTCGAGATTGAGCAGCGCCCCTTCAAGCTGGAACAAACGTCGCATCGCCTCGGGCGCGGTCGTCAGACTGTAGCGGCCACACATCGTCTTATCAGCGCGCGCGCGCCAAGGGCTGCAGATCGACCAGACGCAACGGTCGCCGAACGGCGGCGGCGACATGCAGCGCCCAGGCCTGCTCGAACCCGTTTTCGAGATTGCGCACATAGCGTTCGGTGTCGAACAGCGGCCAGCGGATTCGGTTGACCGCGATGCGCTGGCGCAATCCTGCCCGGGCGTCGGCGTCAGTCGCCAGCATGAGCGCCACCGCGCGATACTCCTCGAGCGATCCCACCATCAGTTCCGGCAATCCGATCGCACGCAGAATGCTGCCGGCGACACGCCCCGGAAAATGCCGGCCTTCGAGCGTGACCACCGGTACACCGGCAAACAGCGCATCGCTGGTCGTGGTATGTCCGTTATAGAGCAGCGTATCGAGACACAGATCGGCAAGGCCGAGCCGCGCCAGATGATCGGGCTTGGCACGTTTGCCGTCGAACACGAGACGCGCCGGATCGACGCCGCGCGCGTGCGCCTCGCGGCGCAGATTTTCCTCTGCCGCATCGTTGGAGCGCAGCAGCCAGAGCACCGCATGCGGCAGATCGTCGAGCAGCCGCATCCACACGCCGTACAACGCCGCGTCGATCTTGTAGTTGTTGACGAAGGATGCGAGCACCAGCGCATCGTCGGGCAAATCGAAATCGCGGCGCGTCGGTGCGTCGGCGATCTTCTGGTCGCCGTCGTTCGGCTGATAACAATGCGGCATGCGGATCAGCGTCTCGGTGAAATACTCGTCATGCCCCTCCGGTGTCACGACAGGATCCGCCACCAGATAATCGAAAATGCCGCCACCGATCGTCCCGGGATAATCGAGAAACGAAACCTGCAGCGGTGCGGGGCGCAGCGCACAGACATCGAGCCGGCTGCCGACCGTATGCCCGGTGATGCCGATCAGAATATCGACCTCGTCCTCGTAGATACGCTTCGCCGCATCGACCGCATCCGCGCCGCGCAGATCGACGAACGCATCGCAACCTGCCTCGATGCGGCGGCGGTACGCGCTGCCATCGTCCGGCCCGAACGAATAGGCACGGACCGCAAACCGGTTGCGATCGTGCCGCTCGAAAATGCCGCAGCAGAGATGCGCATCGGGATGGTTGTGGAAACTGGCGGCGAGGTAGCCGAGGGTAATGCGCTCGCGTTTGCGCCGCCGTTCCACCATCGAAAATGCGGCGCCGCGTGCGCGCATGCGCTGCACCAGATGGCGCGAGGTCGCATCGGCGATCGCGCGATGCCGCGCCGGATCGGGGGAACGGATCAGCGACAGCATCGGCGGTTCGCCGGTTTTCTGGCCGGAAGCGATCGCATCGGCGGTCTGCGCATCCAGCTCGGTTTCAACCTTGGCGAGGTCCGGCCAGTCGCAGGCCTGGCGGAGTTGATTGGAGAGATTGGCGAGGGCTTCGGTGTAGCCCGGCTGCAGGTCGAGGGCGCGGTCGGTCGCTTCGATGGCGCCGTTCAGGTCCTTCTTTTCAAACAACCGTTCGCCGAGCCGTTTCCAGTTCTGCGCATTGTTGGGATATGCGTCGATGCCGCGCCGATAGATGCGCTCGGCCTCGTCGCCGAGACCGAGATTTTCCAGCGCCATGCCGAGCTGCGCATAGGCAACCGCGTCGCGCTTGTTGAGATCGATCGCCTTGAAGAACGCATCGACCGCCTCGCGCATACGGCCCTGCTGGCCGAGCATGGCCCCGTAATTGCGCCACATCTCGCCATCGTTCGGTGCGACCGCGGTCGCCCGTTTCATCATCTCGGTTGCGCCGGCGAGATCGCCGCGCCGCATCAGGATTACGCCGAAAAGCTGGATTGCCTTCGCGTCGGCCATATTGGCCGTCAGGCGTCGCTCGCATATATCGAGCGCTCTCGTGAGATCGCCGGCCTCGAGTGCGCGCATCGCCGCTTCGATCGATACATTGTCCGACCGGCCCGAACCGGGGGCGGGAGCGGCAGGGCGCGTACTGGGATCGGACGGCGTCTCCATGATCGGCGCAGGCTAAGGTTGGCGCGCGGCGGGCACAATGCCGGCCGCACCCGCGACCATGCGGGTGCGGAGCGGCTGCTTGGCCTGCTTGTCGGGAATGGCGCCGCTCACGATAATGCGGCCGGCACAGCGAACCCCTTTTCTCCGGAGCATCATGCGGATCGAACTGACGGCGATTGCCGATGCGAAACTCCTGATCCCGCGCCGCTTCGTCGACCCGCGTGGCTTCTTCGCCGAAACCTGGAACCGCGCGACGCTGGCGGCGGCCGGTATCGCGATCGATTTCTGTCAGGACAATCTGTCCCATTCGCGTCCGGTTGGCACGGTGCGCGGCCTGCATTTCCAGCACCCGCCGGTCGCCCAGGCGAAACTGGTGAGCGTTCTGGCCGGCCGCATCCTCGATATCGCCGTCGACCTCCGCCGTGGGTCGCCGACTTACGGCCAGCATGTCGCGACCGAACTGACGGCCACGGGCGGGGAACAGTTTCTGATTCCGATCGGCTTCGCCCACGGCTTTTGCACCCTCGAGCCGGACACCATGGTCGCCTACAAGGTGAGCGCGCCCTATTCGGCGACGCATGACAGTGGCCTCCTGTGGAACGACCCGGATCTGGCGGTCGCGTGGCCGGTCGGGCCGCAACAGGCGGTGCTTTCCGAGAAGGACCGAAATCTGCCGGGATTCCGGGAGTTTCGGACGCCGTTCGAATATGGCAAAGAAAGGTAGCCCGGGACCGGCCGTCGGTCCCGGCGGCAGCCTGGTAAACCCATGACCCGCAGCGTCATCGTCACCGGCGGCGCCGGCTTCATCGGATCGGCCGTGGTCCGGCTCCTGATCCGCGAGGCCGGCTGGTCCGTCGTCAATCTCGATTGCCTGACCTATGCGGGCAATCCGGATTCGGTCGCGATGATCGCCGACCACCCGCGCTATCGATTCGAACAAGTCGATATCTGCGCGGATGCCGCCGTTGCCCGCGTGTTCCGCGAGCATCGGCCGGATGCGATCATGCATCTTGCCGCCGAAAGCCATGTCGATCGATCGCTCGACGGGCCCGCGCCGTTTATCGACACCAACATCCGCGGTACCTACGTTCTGCTGGAGACGGCACGGCGTTACTGGAACGAACTCGAGGGCACCGCACGCGAGCGGTTCCGCTTTCACCATGTCTCGACCGACGAGGTTTATGGATCGCTCGGCCCCGAAGGCGCGTTCACCGAGGAAACGGCTTATCAGCCGAACTCGCCTTACTCGGCCAGCAAGGCCGCGGCCGATCATCTGGTGCGGGCGTGGAACCAGAGCTTCGGTTTCCCGGCGATCATCAGCAATTGTTCGAACAATTACGGGCCCTGCCAGTTTCCTGAAAAACTGATCCCGCTGATCATTCTCAATGGCCTCGAGGGCAAGAAACTTCCGGTATATGGCCGCGGCGAAAACCGGCGCGACTGGCTCTATGTCGAGGATCACGCGCGTGCGTTGCAGACGATCCTGGAGAAGGGTCGCATCGGCGAGAAATACAATGTTGGCGGCGATGCCGAGCTGACCAACATCGACGTCGTGCGACGCATCTGCGCGATCCTCGATCGCGTCCAGCCCGGGCGCCGGCACGACGAACTGATCGAGTTCGTCGCGGACCGGCCAGGCCACGATCTGCGTTATGCAATCGACGCCAGCAAAACGCGCCGCGAGCTTGGCTGGCGACCGCAGGAAAGTTTCGACAGCGGCCTTGAAAAGACCATTCGCTGGTATCTCGACAATCGCGCATGGTGGGAACGAATCCGCAGCGGAGTCTATCGCGGCGAACGGCTCGGCCTTGGCCGCGCGGCAACCTCCTGAGCGGCGATGGCCGATCGCACGGTGCTCGTGTTCGGTCGCAGCGGCCAACTTGCCCGCGAGCTTGCGCGTAACCCGTGGCCGGCTGGCCTCACACCGATATGCCACGGACGCGCCGAATGCGATCTCGCCGGCAGCGGCGATCCGCTGGCCTCGATCGAGCGCGTTAAGCCGGTCTTCGTCGTCAATGCGGCGGCCTATACCGCCGTCGATCGCGCCGAAGCCGAGCTTGATGCCGCCTTCGTGCTCAATCACGATGCCGCGGGCCGCATAGCGGCAGCGTGCAAGCGCCACGGCCTGCCGCTCGTTCACATTTCAACCGACTATGTATTCGATGGCGACAAACACGGCCCCTATGTCGAAGGGGATCCGATTGCGCCGATTTCGGTCTACGGCGCGAGCAAGGCCGAGGGCGAAGTCGCGGTGCGTGCCACCCATGACCGGCACATCATTCTCCGCACCGCCTGGGTCTACAGCCCGTTCGGCAGCAATTTCGTGAGCACGATGCTGGAGCTGGGTCGCACGCGCGATCGCCTCGCGGTCGTCACCGACCAGCGCGGCTCTCCGACCGCGGCCGGCGACATCGCACGGACCATCGTTGCGCTCGCGATAGCGATCCTCGGCGGCAATACCCGCTTTGGCACCTATCACTATGCTGGCGCCGGCGACGTGACACGGCTGGACTGGGCGGACGCGATTTTCGCCGCCGCCGCGCGTCACGGCCGACCGCCACCGCGGCTCGATCCCGCAAGCAGCGCCGATTTTCCGACCGCGGCGCGGCGTCCGGCCAATTCGGCACTGGATTGCAGCCGTATCGCCCGCGATTACGCTATTCTCCCCCGACCCTGGCGCGAGAGCGTCGAGGAAACGGTAGATGAAATCCTGACCGGCAACGGGGAAGACGCATGAAGGGCATCATTCTGGCCGGCGGTGCCGGCACGCGGCTCTACCCGGTGACCCGGGCCGTGACCAAGCAGCTTTTGCCGATCTACGACAAGCCGATGATTTATTATCCGCTATCGACGCTGATGCTCGCGGGCATCCGGGACATTCTTGTGATCTCGACTCCTGGCGACCTGCCGCGCTATCGCGAGCTGCTCGGCGACGGATCGCAATGGGGCATCAACCTCCGCTATGCCGAACAGCCGCGCCCCGAAGGGCTCGCCCAGGCGTTCATCATCGGACGCGAATTCGTGGGCGCCGACCGTTGCGCGCTGGTGCTCGGCGACAATCTCTTCTTCGGCCACGGACTGACCGACATGCTGGCGCGCGCGGCCGCCCGTACTGACGGCGCGACCGTTTTCGCCTACTGGGTCGACGACCCGGAACGATACGGCGTCGTCGAGTTCGACCAGGCGGACAACCCCGTACGGATCGTCGAGAAGCCGAAACAGCCGCACTCCAACTGGGCGGTGACCGGACTTTATTTCTATGACAATCGGGTACTCGATATCGCGGCTGCGACCAAACCCTCGGCGCGCGGCGAACTCGAGATCACCGACGTCAATCAGCGTTACCTGAACGACGGCGCGCTTGCCGTCGAGCGCATGGGGCGCGGTTTCGCCTGGCTCGACACCGGCACGCATGAATCGCTGCTCGAAGCGGCCGAGTTCGTGCGCGTCATGGAGCGCCGCCAGGGGCTCAAGATCGCCTGCGTCGAGGAGATCGCCTGGCGCATGGGGTTCATCGACCGGAACGCATTGCTGAAACTGGCCGAGGAACTGCTCGCGTCCGAATACGGCAAATATCTCGCGCGCATTGCCGTAGATGGCGGCTCGCATGATCGGTAAGGCAATCCTGCGCGGCATGCTGCTGGCGTTGGCGCTCACGGCATCGGGCATTCATCCCGTGCGAGCGGGGCTCGACGAGGGTCTCGCCGCATTGCAGGCCAACAATTTCCTGGAAGCGTTGGAGGAGCTGTTGCCGCTCGCCGATGCCGGCAACGCCCGTGCGCAAGCCGAAGTCGCGATGATCTATCATTACGGCCTGGTCGCCGCGAAGAACTTCACCAAGGCCGACAATTATTATCGACGTGCCGCACATCAGGAAAATCCCGACGGCATGATCGGCCTTGCCGTGATGAATGCGCTCGGCCAAGGCGGCGCGATTAACATGATCGATGCCTATAAATGGCTGCTGCTGGCACGCGATCATCTGCCCGACGGTCATGACCGCGATCGCGTGATCGGCGCGCTCGCGACCTTCGAGAAATCGATGACCGCGGCGGATATCCAGGCCGCCGAGCAGCGCGCTAAAACCTGGGTTCCCGAACCCGACGAAGCGGGCGGATCCGACTGATCGCCGACTAAGAGCGGCGGCGCTTCTTTTCCGGCGGACGCAGGCGCACCAGACCGTTCTTTGCGAGCCAGCCAAGCGAGCGCCGCACCGTGCTTGCAGATACGCTATGCGATTCGATCACCAACTCTTCGACCGTGGCGCGACCGTGTGCAGCGCGCTCGATGAGTTTGCCCAATGCGGCATCCGGCAGAAGTAGCGACGGCATCAGATTCGCCAGCGGCGTTCCCTTGAACGCACGAATCTGTTCCGCATCGGCGCCCGGAACCGCCTCGACGATCGTCGTGCCGTCGATCGATGCCGTCGGATAGCTCGAGAACAACGTAAACGGATCGTCGCGCAGCGGCCGGACGGCCTTGCCCGATTTCGGTGGCGCGTTCTCCTCGGCGTTCTTACGGATCTCGGCCATTTCCGCCCATAACGCCTGATAGGCTTTGATAACGACGCTCCAATCGAAGCTCGCCATGGCATGCTTGCGTCCCGCTTCGCCGAATTTCCGGCGCAGTGCGGCATCGTCGGCGAG
This sequence comes from Dongiaceae bacterium, assembly GCA_040902645.1. Taxonomy (GTDB): domain Bacteria; phylum Pseudomonadota; class Alphaproteobacteria; order Dongiales; family Dongiaceae; genus JAWXBK01. Next base: position 11,855 of record JBBDWW010000296.1, read on the forward strand.
CTGCACATAGGCATCCGCGCAGGCTTCGACGTCGACCGCGATGCTCTGCGCGGTCGACATGCAATAGCGGCCATAACCGTCGACCCCGCTCGCATAGCGCAACGCGATCTCGCCGCCATCGCCGGCCGGTGGCATGAAGGTCGGAATGGTGATGCCGCCCTGGCCGTCGCGAACCGTGTAGCGATAGCCGTCCCAGTCGCTGACCACGACAGGCAGGCCGGCCGCCATCGCCTCGATCGGCGTGAGCCCGAACGTCTCCTGGATATTGTCCGAGAGCGACGTGAAGATATCGCCGGCAAACCATACATTGTTGCGGATCTCGGCGCGCCGCCCGTCCAGGAAATGATGCTGCACCGACGGCGCGAATTCGCGCCCCGCGGTCTTGAAAATTTGTTCGATATCGGCGCTGGCAAACCAGCCGGCGTGAATGAGATGCAGTCGGCGTTTGGTTCGCTTCGCCGCCCGTTCGAGCGCGAGGTACATGGCGAGCGGGTTGGCCTTCTCGATATGCGTCAACCGGCCGACATACAGATAGACGATATCGTTGTCGCCGATCTTGAGCGACTTGCGCATCTCGGTGCGGGCGCGCTTGGCAGCCGCGGTCGTCGGATCGAGCGAAGCGCAATCGACGCCGAGCGGGATCAGCGGCAAGTTGAGCTTGGGAGCAACCTTACCGCCGAAGCGCTCGAGCATGAAATCGGCAAGCTGGTCGACCATATATTCGACCATCGCCTTGACCTGCGATGACGTGCAGACGAGCGCGTCCCAGGGCTGCACCGGCCCGATCAGTGATTCTGCGATCCCGTCCATCACGACATGCTCGGCCGTCGTATGTGTCACGCCGCAAATCGAGTAGCTGCGCTGGCCGAACGCACGACGCAACCAGGCGAAATACCCAATATTGGGACCCGGCCGATACAGCATGCCGACCTTGGGCCAGGTGCCGAAATCGAGCGCCGGCACCGCCGCGCAGGGTTGCTGCTTGCCGGCAAACTCGGTGACGCGCTTGCGGAACGTCTCGAGATCGTCGCGCCGCAACGCATAGCACCAATATTCGTCGACGCCGCCATGCCGCACGAAGCCGCGCAGAAAGCCTTCGGTTGCCGCCTGCCGGCCCATCAGCCGCTCGCGCGTCGTATTGTAGTTGTCGGACGAAAACACGAAAATCGCGTTGGCGTTGGCCTCGCCCATGCGCGGCGGCTCCCCTGAATCGACGCCGGTCCGGCCGGCGGCGGCAGTCTATGAGCCGCGCGGCGGCGGCGGCAAGTTGCGCGTGAGCGCTTTCTCCAGATGCGCGAGCCGTCGCATCAGTTCGGCGTTCAGCATGTCGAACTTGCTGTGCAGTTCGACGATCTGCAGCCCGGCCCTGACATTCACCTCATATTCGACATCGGAACGGATGCGGTCGCGTGCCGCCTGCCGACTTTGGGTCAGCAGCACCATCACCGACAACAGGATCGCCTCCAGCGAGACAGCCATGGTCAGGAGCCCAAACGGATAAGGATCGAAGGTGTAATCCGGGTGAACATTGAGCCCGATCCAGACCCCGAACACGACGACATGGAAGAAAAAGAACCACACGCTGCCAGCCCATCGGGCAACCACCTCGGTTGCCCGCTCGATCCGGCTTTCATGCGTTTCGATCGCATCGTTGGCATTGCGCGCCGCCAGCCGGCGTAGCCGGCCATGGGTCTCGCGGATGCGCTCGCCGAGGACCGCCATCAGATCGAGGGACGCTTCGGGATTGCGGCGCATGAAATCGAGCAGATCGTCGCGCGCCAGCACCAGGAGGGTGCAGTCGCATTCGGTCGTGGCCGATGCCGTCCGCGGGCCCTCGTCGATCAGCGACAGTTCGCCGAACAGCGCCCCCGGACCCATGGTGCCGAGCGCGATTTTCTGGCCGAGATCGTCCCGGGTATGGATTTCGACCGTGCCCTCGGCGACAACGAAGAGTTCCTCGCCCGGATCGCCGAGCCGGAAGATCGTCGACCCGGCTGAAAACTGCCGCACCTCGAATCGGTCGGCCAGCGCGTGCCGCCCTCCCTCGTCCAGCATGTGGAAAAACCGGACGTCGCCCAGCAGGGCCTCGATGGTATCGCGCTGCATATCCATTGCTTCATAGTTCCATTGAGGCCGTTATCAGATTTTGTGCACCTGCACAATGAACCCGCACCGCAATCCTCTTTGCCCTTTGCGGAATCCGCAATCCGCTCGTGAATCGGGTTGCCGCTACCCGCCCGAGCATCTTTAATGTCGCATCGCGGTCGGGGTTTCCATACTCCGAAAGTCGCCCCCGAGCCGCGCACGGGCCGGGCTTACGCCCGAGGCCGCGACCAGCCAGATCAGGGAGAGCTCCATGACAACAATCGACAACAAAGTCGCCACTGAAACAGCCGCATCCCGCCGCCGGTTCCTCACCGGCGCCGTCGCTGCAACCGCCGGCGCTTCGGCGCTGGTCGCAGCACCCCATGTGGCCCGCGCCCAGGAAGTGGTGATCAAGATGCAGGGAGCGTGGGGCGGTGGCATCTTCAAGGAGTTTGCCATCGACTATGTCAATCGGGTCAACGAGATGTCTAGCGGCAGCCTGCGCATCGACTATCTCGATGTCGATGCCGTGGTCAAAACGCCTGAAATGCAGACGGCCGTCCATAACGGCGTGCTCGACGCCGCGCACCATGTCACGGCGTACTGGTACTCGAAACACGCCGCCGCGTCGTTGTTCGGAACCGGTCCCTGCTGGGGCTGGAACGCCAATCAGCTGATCGGTTGGTTCGCGTACGGCGGCGGCCGCGAACTTTACGAAGAACTGATGTGGGACATTCTCGGCCTCAACCTTGTCGGGTTCCTGACCGGCCCGATGCCGGCGCAGCCGTTCGGCTGGTTCAACAAGTCGGTGAATACGGTCGCCGACATCCAGGGCCTGAAATACCGCACTGTCGGTCTTGCCGCGGACGTGCTCCAGGCGATGGGCATGTCGGTCGTTCAGCTTCCCGGTGGCGAAATCCAGCCGTCGATGGAACGGGGCGTGATCGACGCGGCGGAGTTCAATAACCCTTCGTCCGACAAGGATTTCGGCATGCAGGACGTATCGAAGGACTATTACCTGGCCAGCTATCACCAGTCGCAAGAGACCTTCGAGATCATCTTCAACAAAGGAATCTTCGACGGGCTGGCGGACCAGCACAAGGCGATCCTCCGGTACGCGTCGGAAGCGGCGTCCGCCGACATGTCGTGGAAGTACCAGGACCGCTACTCGGCCGACCTGATCGCCCTGCAGACCGAGCATGGCGTGACGGTGCATCGCACCTCGGACGAGATCATGGCGGCCCAGCTCGATGCCTGGGACCAGGTGTTGGTCAACTTCGTCGATTCGGATCCTTATTTCGCCAAGGTGGTCGAGTCGCAGAAGGCCTGGGCCAAGCGGGTCGGCGCATACGAAATCACCAACGCGCCCGACTATACCGGGGCCTATATCCACTATTTCGGAAATCCGTACTGAGGTTCGAAAGAATCGATCATACAATCGGACGGGGCGGCGATCTTCCGGGAGCGTCGCCCCGTTTTCCAATCGACCCGGCCAGACCGGTAGGCCCGAACGCAGGATTGCCACATTGAATCGCATGCTCCTTTTCATCGACCACCTAAGCATGTGGATGGGCAAGGCCTTCGGCTGGTGCATCGTCGTGCTGACGTTCGCGACTTGCTACGAAGTGTTCATGCGATATGTGCTGGGTGCGCCGACGAGCTGGGCCTTCGTCATGAGCATCCAGATGTACGGCGCGCTCCTGATCATGGCGGGCGCCTACACGCTGTCGCGCAACGGTCATGTCCGCGGCGACATGCTCTACCGCTATCTTCCCGCGCGTGGAAAGGCCGGCGTCGACCTTGTCCTCTACATTGCATTTCTGCTGCCGGGTGCCCTGGCGCTGATGTGGTACGGTACGCAGTTTGCCGCCGATTCATGGCGTTTCAAGGAAGTAAGCTGGTCGAGTCCGGCCCGTATCCAGATCTATTTCTTCAAGACCCTGTTGCCGCTGGCCGGGACGTTGATCCTCCTGCAGGGATTCGCCGAAATATGCCGTTGCATCGTGTGCCTCAGGACCGGGCGATTCCCGCCCCGCTTACATGACGTCGAGGAAACCGAGAGCATGCTGATTCATCAGCATGAAGACGAACTTGAGCGGGCGCAGGAACAACGCCAGGAGAAGGCGCGATGACCGATCCTCAAGTCGCCCTTCTAATGCTGGGGCTCTTCATTTTTGTCGTGCTGATCGGTTTCCCCATCGCTTTTACCTTGATCGCGATGGGCCTTGGATTTGGTTACTACGCCTATGCGATGCCAAACCAGCTTGAGAACATATTCGACAACCGGATTTTCAACCTCTTTGTTCAAAACACTTTCTCGGTGATGTCGAACGAGATTCTCGTCGCCGTGCCTTTATTCCTGTTTATGGGGTATGTGGTCGAACGATCTAATATCGTGAGTCGGCTGTTCCACTCATTGCAGCTTGTGGCCAGGCGGCTTCCCGGTTCTCTGGCGGTAGCGTCTCTGGCGACCTGCACGATTTTCGCAACCGCCACAGGCATCGTCGGTGCCGTGGTTACACTGATGGGGCTGCTCGCACTGCCGGCGATGCTAAATGCAAAATACGACGTGCGCTATGCGACGGGTGTGATCTGCGCCGGCGGATGCCTCGGCATCCTCATCCCGCCGTCGATCATGCTCATCGTTTATGCGGCCGTCGCGGAGCAGTCGCCGGTCCGCCTGTATGCCGCAGCGTTGTTGCCGGGTGTCATTCTGGCTGGCCTTTACATGATCTATGTGGTTGCACGCGCAACCATCAATCCATCGCTCGCGCCAAAGCCACGAGAAGAAGATATCCCGCCGCTGCCGCAGATTCTCTGGCAACTTCTTACGTCTTTCGTGCCGCTGTCGGTGCTGATTCTGGCCGTGCTGGGCTCGATCCTGCTGGGCATCGCAACGCCGGCAGAAGCCGCCGGTGTCGGCTCTTTCGGGGCACTTTTGCTGGCCGTTCTCTACCGTTCCCTGAGTTGGGACAAATTGCGCGAGGCCGTATTCCTCACGGCGCGAACCACCGCTATGGTCTGCTGGCTGTTCATCGGTTCATGGACGTTCGCCTCGGTCTTCTCTTATCTCGGTGGCCAGGAGCTCATCGAGAGTTGGGTCCTTGCCGCCAATCTCGATGCCGTTACGTTCCTCATTGTTGCCCAGCTCATCATCTTCCTGCTCGGCTGGCCGCTGGAATGGAGCGAGATCATCATCATCTTCGTTCCGATTTTCCTGCCGATGCTGGATACGTTCGGGATCGACCCGATTTTCTTCGGCATTCTGGTCGCACTCAATCTGCAGACATCGTTCCTGTCGCCGCCAATGGCCATGTCCGCCTATTATCTCAAGGGCGTTGCACCGCCTTTCGTGACGTTGATGGATATCTTCCGCGGCGTCATGCCCTATCTCGTCATCGTGCTATTCTCGATGGTGCTGCTCTACATTTTCCCCGGCCTTGCGCTGTTCCTGCCCGAATGGTTCTTCGGCTGAACCGCGATGGCCGGTCAGGACCCCTGTTTCCTGTCGGCGATCGACGCGCGCCGCCGTCTCGCCGAAGGCCGGTTGTCGGCTGAAGAACTGACGCGCGCCTGTCTCGCGCGGATCGCCGAGCACGAGGCGACGATCGGTGCCTGGGCCTACCTCGATCCAGTTCTGGCGCTCGAACAGGCGCGCGCCGCAGACCGCTGGCGCCAGCGCGGCAGGCCGCTCGGCCGGCTGCACGGCCCGCCGGTCGGCCTCAAGGACATTTTCGACACCAAGGATATGCCGACCGAATTGGGCTCGCCGATTTTTGCGGGCCGCCGCCCGGGCTGGGATTCGGCGGTGGCCGAACGGCTGCGTGCAGCGGGCGCCGTCATCCTCGGCAAGACGGTCACCACCGAGTTCGCCTATTTCGGGCCGGGCAAAACCCGCAATCCGCACGATCCGGCACACACGCCGGGCGGCTCATCGTCCGGCTCGGCGGCGGCGGTCGCTGCTTTCATGGTACCGCTCGCGATCGGCAGCCAGACCAACGGGTCGATGATCCGGCCTGCGTCGTTCTGCGGCACGTTCGGCTTCAAGCCCAGCCACGGCCTGATCTCGCGCTATCGCGCGTTGCAGCTTTCGCGCTCGCTCGATCATGTCGGCACCTATGGCCGCAGCGTCGAGGATGCCGCGTTGCTGGCCGATGCCCTCGCCGGTTACGACAGCCGAGATCCCGATACGCACCCGATTGCAACGGCGGAGCTGGCCGCGACCGCGGCAACCGAGCCGCCATTGCCGCCGCGGCTGGCCTTCGTTCGATCGCCGGTCTGGGACGAAGCCGCGGACGATACCAAAGCGGCGTTCGAGGAGCTGGTCGAGTTTCTTGGCGACCGCATCGTCGAGGCGGAACTGCCGGCAGGCTTCGAGGCCGCGCATCCAAGCCAGCGCACCATCATGGCAACAGAGATGGCCGCCAATCTCGCGCGCGAACATCGCCGCGGCGGCGAGCAGATGACGACCAATTTGCGCGACTTCATCGAGGAGGGCCGGCAAGTCCTCGCGGTCGACTATGTCGCGGCGCGTGAAACCGCCGGGCGCCTGCGCCTCGCACTCGACGGGCTGTTCGGCGAATATGACGCGATCGTAACGCCGTCGGCGCCGGGCGAGGCACCGCTCGGGCTCGATTCGACGGGCAGCCCGATTTTCTGCACAATCTGGACCTTGCTGGGATTGCCGGCGATCAATCTGCCGGTTCTGCGCGGCGCCGCAGGTCTGCCCATCGGGGTACAGCTTGTTGGCCCGTATGGCGACGACGCGCGATTGTTGCGCTCGGCACGATGGCTGGTGGGTCGGATCGATATTGCCGCCGGCGGAACGGAGGAACGGAACGATGGATAATTGGATTACAGGCGGGTTGGCGCTGGCCTTGCTCGCCGCCTTCCTCATCGGTCTCGCCGCCTCCATCGCCTCGATACCCTTCTATCTCATCGTGTTCGTCGTGTTGGCCTGCGCCCTGGTCGACTTCATCCAGTCGACCCGCGGCAACGGCAACCGATCGCGCTTCTAGCTTTCGCGCGTATGCCAGTTGCCGACGGCCCGACCGACGTCGTCGCCCTGCGCCTTGCCGCGCTGCGCGCGACGCGCGAAGGCAGGTTTGCCGAAGCCGCCCGCCTGCTGGCGCCGGTCGCCACCAGCAAACCCAACGATCCGGCGATCCAGCTCGATTTTGCGAACGCCTTGGCGCAGGCGGATCAGAGCGCGAAGGCGCTTGCCGCCTTCGACCGTTTCATCGAACTGAAGCCCGACATCGCGCTTGCCCACATCAACCGCTCCTATGTCCTCAACAAGCTCGGGCGTCATGTCGAAGCTGAAATCGCGGCGCGGCGCGGCCTCGAGCTGGCGCCGGACGACGGCGGTGCTGCCAACAATCTTGCCCACGCGGTCAAGCTGCAGGGTCGCTATGAGGAAGCCGCCGCGATTCTTGAACCGCTGGTCGAGCGTGAGCCTGAGCGCGTCGAATCGATCAACAATCTCGGCGATTGCCTGCGCGCGGATGCGCGGCTCGACGACGCCGAGGCGATGTTCCTGCGCGCGATCCGGATCCGACCCGATTTTGCGCAGGCGCATCTCAATCATGCGCTGTGCCGCTTACAGCGCGGCGATTACGACACGGGATTGCCCGCCTATGAGTGGCGGCTGCGGCTTGGCCTGCCGCTGCAACATCCCGGCGACGCGACCGCATGGGACGGATCGCCCGCACCCGATCGCACCCTCTTCGTCGAAACCGAGCAGGGCCATGGCGATGCGATTCAGTTCGTCCGGTACGTCGCAGCCGCGCGCCAGCGAGTCGGCCGCACTGTTCTCGTCGGTCGCTCGGAACAGCTCGCTTTGCTCGCGACCGCGCCTGCCGTCGAAGGCATCGCGACCAAGAGCAGCCGGCTTCCCGCCGAAGCGCTGCATGTGTCGATGATGAGCCTGCCGTTGCGGCTTGGGCTCGATCGCGACGCACTCACCGGAACCGTGCCCTATCTTCGCGCCGAACCGCGCCGCATCTCGCGGTGGCAGGAATGGCTCGCAACCCTGCCGGGCCGGCGCGTCGGAGTCTGCTGGCAGGGACGACCGGGCATCCAGCCCGATCTTGGCCGTTCGTTGGCGCTGGCCGAGCTTGCGCCACTCACCGCCGTGCCGGATGTCACGCTGGTCGGGTTGCAGAAGCATCACGGCATCGAACAGATTCGCGACCTGCCGCCGGGCATGCGTATCGCGATGCCGCCCGACGAGTTCGACGACGGGCCCGATGCGTTTCTCGATACGGCCGCATTGATGATGTTGCTCGACCTGGTGATCTCGGTCGACAGCGCGATCGCGCATCTCGCCGGGGCGCTGGCGCGGCCCGTCTGGCTCCTGCTGCGCCGCATGCCGGACTGGCGCTGGGGCACCGAAGGCAGCGACACGATCTGGTATCCGACGATGCGGCTTTATCGCCAGACCGAAAACCGTGTCTGGCGCGATCCGATCGAGCGCATGGCGCACGATCTGCGCAATCATTAGACCGGCGCGACGGGACAGGGATGGCAAACGCGATCACACATGTCGGGCAGCCGGTTCGCCGCGTCGAGGACGAGCGCTTTCTGACCGGGCGCGGCCGCTATGTCGACGATCTCGATTTGCCCGGCGCCGCGCACGCCATCTTTCTGCGGTCGTCTCATGCCCATGCCGCAATCCGGTCGATCGATATCGATGCCGCATTGCAGATGCCCGGTGTCCTCTCGATCCTGACCGGCGCCGACTGGCGCGCCGATGGCGGTGGCGCCCTGCCGATCGTAAGCGAGGTCCCCTTTTCGGACGGCCGCCCGATGGCCGAAGCGCTCCGTCCCGTTTTCGCAACCGGGCGGGTGCGCCATGTGGGCGACACGCTCGCGCTGGTGATCGGCGAAACGCGCGGCGAGTCGATGGATGCGGCCGATGCGATCGTTGCCGATCTCGAACCGCTCCCGGTGGCAGCGTCGACCGATGCGGCACTCGCATCCGATGCGCCGCAACTGCACGACGCCATCCCAGGCAATCTCTGTTACGACTGGCAGACCGGCGATCGCAATACGGTCGAACGGGCGCTAGCGCAAAGCGCGCATCGCGTCGCACTCACGCTGCAAAACAACCGCGTGTTTCATTTGCCGATCGAACCGCGTGCCGTTGCGGCGCGGTACGACCCGGCCGACGATCGTTACACGCTGTGGACCTCCTCGCAGATCCCGCATCTGATCCGTAACTTCCTCGCCGAGCATTCGTTAAAGGTGCCGGCAACGCAGATCCGCGTCATCGCGCCCGATGTGGGCGGCGGGTTCGGACAGAAATCGATTCATTACCCCGAAGAGCCTGCTTTGCTCTGGGCGGCCCGGCGGCTCGGCCGGCCGCTGCGCTGGGCCGCAACCCGATCGGATTCGTTTCTGGTCGATGCGCATGCCCGCGACCAGGTTGCCGATGTCCGCATGGGATTCGACAAGGACGGGCGCATCACCGCGCTGGCCGTCGATATCGTCGGCAATCTCGGCGCCTATCTGTCGGCCTTCGCGGCGTCGGTTCCCTCGACCTTCTCCTGCTCCATGCTGTCGCAATGTTACGAGATCCCGGCGATCCATGCGCGGGCCCGCGGCGTCGACGTCCCGGCGCCGCCCGAGTACGCCCGACGCCGACCGC
>JBBDWW010000297.1:0-3103 GCA_040902645.1 Dongiaceae bacterium
CCGCCGAGGCTGGCGCAGATCGCCTGCTCGCCATAGCAGATGCCGAGCAACGGCAAACCGAGATCGAACACGATCTTGGGCGCCTGCGGCGACGAGCCCTCGTAGACGGAGGCTGGACCGCCGGAGAGGATGATGCCGCGCGCGCCAAACTCGCGGATGCGTTTCTCGTCGACATTGAACGGCAGGATCTCGCAATAGACGCCTGCCTCGCGCACGCGCCGCGCGATGAGCTGCGTGAACTGCGAGCCGAAATCGAGGATCAGGATGCGGTCTGTCGAGGGAGCAGTCATGCGGGCTCGGTCCAGCTGTACGGGGTTAAAGCATCAATCCAACGACTGTCATCGCCGGGCCCCCGGGTCCGGCCGCAGGCCGGCCCGAGGACAAGCTTGACCCGGCGATCCATCGAGAGGCGAAATCCGGTCGCGCAGAATCGACACGTTTCATATTGCCACCTGACGTTGGCGTATCGGCTCAGTGGATTGCCGGGTCAAGCCCGGCAATGACGATGGTTGGTTACGTTGCATCAGGCCCGGCAATGACAATGGGCGATGGCGTTGCGACACGCCCAGCAACGACGATGGCTGATGAAGTTGCGACAGGCCCGGCAATGACAATGGGCGATGGCGTTGAGGCGCGCCCGGCAATGACGATTGAGAGGAGGAGTCTCTTGGCATGAAGGTTGCGCTCATCCGCGCCGCCGGCAGGGGTCCGGCAGACGCGTCAGGTCGCGCCAGCCATAGGCAATCTCCGGCAGATCGACGCCCCAGAGCCGCTCGACGCGCTCGCCGACGCGCTGCCCGCCCATCGCCTCATAGAAGAAGCGCGAATGATTGGCAGCCAGCACCCAGGCATAGGCGCCGTTCATCGCGGCGCTGCGGATCGTGCGGAGGCAGTTGCACAAGAGGCGCCGGCCGTAACCCTGCTCCTGCCAGTCGGGCAGCACATAGAGCGTCTGCACCTCGCCGCCCTCGACGGGGGCGCCGGGCCCGCCGCGCGCACAGCTCGCGAAACCGACCAGCCCCGCCAGCGGCACTTCGGCGACCAGCACCAGCTCATGCGAACCCTGCTTCTCGATCGCGCGCCGCCAATGCGCGGTCTTCGAATCGATCGACATTTCGAGCATCACCCGGTCGGGCAGGATGCCGGCATAGGCCGCGCGCCAGGTCTCGACATGGATCTGCGCGATGGCACGGGCGTCGGCGACGCGGGCGCGGCGGATTTGTCCGGACTGGCTCATGCGGGCGGCGCGTCCTGCTTCTGGAGAACAGCAATGAAGAACCCGTCGGTCCCGTGCCGCGCGGGCGTCAGCATCAACGTCGGTGCGGTCGCCGGGCATTCGCCGGGCAGCACCTCCGACCAGACGCTCGCGACCGGCAATAGCGCAAATCCGGGCGTCCGGGCAATGAAGGCCTCGATCTGATCCTCGTTCTCGGCGCGGAAGAAGGAGCAGGTCGCGTAGATGAGCCGTCCGCCCGGCCGCACCAGCCGCGCCGCCTGGTCGAGAATCGCACGCTGTTCGTTGATCAGCGATTCGAGCATCTCGGGCCCGATCCGCCAGCGCTGATCCGGATTGCGCCGCCAGGTGCCCGAGCCGGTGCAGGGCGCATCGACCAGAACGCGGTCGAACGTGCCGGCCTGGCGCTTGACCCAGGGATCGCGCGCGCTTTCGAGCAGACGCCGCTGCACATTGTCGACATGGGCGCGACGCAGCCGCACGGCGGCACGATCGAGCCTGCCCTTCACGACATCGCAGGCGACCAGCACGCCCTTGTTGCGCATCGAAGCCGCCATCGCGAGCGTCTTGCCGCCGGCACCGGCGCAGAACTCGGCAACGCGCGCGCCCGGCTTTGCATCGACCAGCAGCGATACGAGTTGCGAGCCTTCATCCTGCACTTCGATGAGACCGCGTTTGAAGCTTTCGAGTGTCGCGAGCGCTGGACGTTCGGTGACGCGCAATCCGATCGGCGAAAACGGCGTCGGCGCGGCGGCGATGCCCTCGGCTGCGAGTTCGGCGATCGCCTGTTCGCGCGGGCCGATCAATGTGTTGGCCCGCAGATCGAGCGCAGCGGGTTTGTTCAGCGCCTCGATCTCGCTTTCGAAATCGGCACCGAAGCGTTCGCGCAAGCCCGGCTCGGCCCAGTCCGGCAGTTCGAGCCGCACCGATTCCGGCTGATCCGCGGGATGCAAGGGCTGGCCGTCGAGTGCGGCCAGCAGCGTGCGCTCTTCGTCGTTCAGCGGCGCCGGGCAGTAACGCTGGCCGTTGAACAGCGACCCGACCGCGCCAGCCTGGTTCCCTTCGAGCAGCATCAGGGCAGCGAGCATCAGGCGGCGTCCCGAGGGTGCCGGCCGGCCCGGCCCCGCGACGCGCTCGATCCACCAGGCAAGCGCCGCGCGCCGCCGCAGCAGGGCATAGACCCGTTCCAGGATCGCGCGCCGGTCGCCGCTGCCGACATAGCGGCGCTGCCGGAGAAATCCGGCGATCACGGTATCGGCAGGCGCTGTGGATCCGACGAGAGCGTCGAGCAGTTCGATGGTCGCCTGCAGGCGCGCGCCGGGTGTCATAGTGCGCGGCGCCGGTGCAGCGCCGGCGGATCAGAGATCGGGCCGGTAATTCGGCGCCTCCTGCGTGACCGTGACGTCGTGCACATGGCTTTCGCGGAAACCGGCGCTGGTGACGCGCAGAAATTCGCAGTTGCTGCGCATGTCGGCGATCGTGCCATTGCCGGTATAGCCCATCGCCGCCTTGAGGCCGCCGACGAGCTGATGGATCACATTGCCGACGGGACCCTTGTACGGCACGCGGCCTTCGACGCCTTCCGGCACCAGCTTCAGCGTGCTCTGCACTTCCTGCTGGAAATACCGATCGGCCGAACCGCGCGCCATCGCGCCGAGCGAACCCATGCCCCGATAGGTCTTGTACGAGCGGCCCTGATAGAGAATGACTTCGCCCGGACTTTCGTCGGTACCGGCGAGCAGCGAGCCGATCATCACGCAATCGGCGCCGGCCGCGATCGCCTTCGCGATATCGCCCGAATATTTGATGCCGCCATCGGCGATCACCGGCATGTCCCGTTCGCGTGCAGCACTCACCGCATCCATGACC
>JBBDWW010000298.1:0-3087 GCA_040902645.1 Dongiaceae bacterium
GGATGGTTGATCCGCGAGCCAAGCGCCCGCAGACTATGCCCATAACATCGCCCTTTCATATCGAAGGAGAGCCGGCCATGGTCGAGAAACTATCGGGCGAGGCGCGCAAGGCAGCATTACAGGCACTGAGCCAGTGGGCACCGGTCGAGGGCCGGGATGCGATCCAGCGCAGTATCAAGTTCCGGAACTTCAACGAGGCCTGGGGTTTCATGAATCGCGTCGCGCTGATGGCCGAGAAGCAGGATCATCATCCGGAATGGTTCAACGTCTATAACCGGGTCGATATCACGCTCTCGACTCATGACTGCGACGGGCTGTCGGAACGCGACGTGAAGCTCGCAACGTCGATCGACAAACTGGTCGGTGACAAGGCCGCGGGCTGAACGCATCGGAGACCAACATGAAACCGCGGATCACGGTTCTCACCTTGGGCGTCGACGATCTCGAACGATCGCTTGCCTTCTACCGCGACGGAATGGGTCTCGCGACCGACGGGATCATCGGGCAGGAATTCGAGGATGGTGCTGCGGTCTTCATCGCGCTCAACGACAATCTGAAACTGGCACTCTACCCGTCGAAATCGCTGGCGAAGGAAGCGGGCGTCGCCCCGACATCCGCACGGCTCGGTTCCATCGCCATCGGGCATAACGTGAATTCGAAAGCCGAAGTCGATGCCGTGATGAAGCAGGCCGAGCAAGCGGGTGCCGTGGTGACCGATCCGGCACGGGTCCGGTTCTGGGGCGGGTATGGCGGTCACTTTCACGACCCGGACGGGCATCTCTGGGAGATCGCGTGGAACCCGCATTGGAGCCCGCCGGACTGAGCGCGCCGGCTACCGGAAAAATTTGTAATTCGACCGACGCGCTGCTGCCATGCGTGCGGCTGCATTGCGGCCATCCGACGCCCCGCGCATGATGGCCGGATCGTATGGGATCATTTGCCGACAGACCGGGCCGCCGTCTTGCCGACCTGCCGCAGCCGCTTGTGGCCGCGCTGTGGATGGTGGGCGCGTGCTTTTTCTTTGCCGCGCTCAATGTCGTGATCCGTCATGCGGCACAGATCGTGCATCCGTTCGAAGTTGCATTCTTTCGCAACTTCTTCGGGCTCGCCTTCATGCTGCCCTGGCTGGTCCGGGCGGGGTTCAGCGGGCTGCGCACCGGCAAGCTCAAGCTCTATGGCTGGCGCGCAGCACTCGGTCTCGTCTCGATGCTGTGCTGGTTCCAGTCGCTCGGCATGATCCCGGTCGGGAAAGCGGTGGCGCTCAGCTTTGCGGCCCCGTTGTTCAGTACCTTTCTGGCGGCAACCCTGCTCAAGGAAAAAGTGGGGATCCGCCGCTGGTCGGCGACATTGATCGGCTTTGCCGGCGTGCTGATTATCGTGCGCCCGGGCTTCACCAGTTTCGGGCTGGGCGAAGGTCTGGCGCTTGCATCGGCCGCATTGATGGCGATCGGCACCATCATCGTGAAAACACTGTCGCGTACCGAACCGACCAACGCGGTCGTCACCTACATGGTGCTGCTGATGACGCCGATGTCCCTTCTGCCGGCCGTGCCGGTCTGGGATTGGCCGGCCTGGTCGCTCTGGCCCTGGCTGGTCGCGATGGGCGCGGTCGGCAGTGCGGGGCATTTCTGTTTCACGCGCTCGCTCGCGATGGCCGATGCTTCCGCTGTCATTCCCTATGACTACACGCGGCTCTTGTTCGTTGCCGGCATCGCCTGGATCGCGTTCGGCGAGTTCCCCGACGGGCTGACCTGGGTCGGTGCCGCCGTCATCGCGGTTGCGACGATCTACATCACGCGGCGCGAGGCGTTTCTCGCCCGCCAGACGGTGAGAGAATCGCGCGCGACGCAGGCAGCCGCCATGGCCAGCGATCCGGCGCACACCTCGCCGCCGGCCGAACCCGGTGCCGCCGATGGCCAGGCGGGTCGCCGCGAACCCGGCAGCGGTTAACGATCGTGCCGATCGTCGCGCGCTGGCGCGCGCTGCCCGGAAACATGCGAGGCGCTGCCCTGATGTTCGGATCGGGTTTGAGCTTCGTTCTGATGGCGATCCTGATCCGTCTCGTCGCCGAGCGGATCGATCCGCTGCAGATGGCGTTCCTGCGCTCGCTGATCGGCTGGATCATTCTGCTGCCGTTCGTCTTTACCGCCGCCGGTACCGTGCGCACCTCGCGCCTCGGCATGCATCTGACCCGCGCAGCGCTCGGCACGCTCGCGATGTTCTGCTCCTACTACGCGATCGCGCACATGCCGCTCGCCGATTACACGGCGCTCTCCTTCACCCGGCCGCTCTTCGCCACGGTGTTTGCCGTCATCATCCTCAAGGAGATCGTACGCTGGCGGCGCTGGACGGCGACACTGGTCGGATTCATCGGCGTCCTCGTCATGGTGCAGCCGGGCGGTAGCACGATCGAGCCGGCGACCTTCATCGCGCTCGGCGAATCGGTTGCGCTGGCGCTGCTGATCGTCATCGTCAGGATGATGCCGCAGAGCGAGCGGACGCTCACCATGATGTTCTGGTTCGGCGCGTTTGCGATTGCGCTCACCTTGGTGCCCGCGCTCGTCGTCTGGCAATGGCCGACCCGGATCGAATGGCTGATGCTGGTCGGCATGGCCGTCGCCGGCGTTCTCTCGCAATGGCAGTTCATCCTCGCCTTCCGCTCGGGCGAGGCGTCATTCATCGCACCCGTCGATTATGTGCGGCTGATTTCGGCGGCGGCGATCGGGTTCGTCGTGTTTGCCGAGGTCCCGGTGATCTGGACCTGGCTGGGTGCTGCGATCATCATGGCCAGCACCTTCTACATCATGCGCCGCGAAGCGCGGGTCGGCGGTGCACCGAAACCGCCGGCGCAGAGTTCGTAGAATGGCGATTGCGGAAAATTCTCACCACAGAGACACAGAGAACAACGAGGCAGTCTCTGCGATCTCTGTGTCTCTGTGGTGAAATGCCTTATCCCTCGTGACGCCGGCTGGCGCCGGCTCCTCGGGATGGCGATTATGCACTACTTGACAGAGCGAGTCGCCGCCACTATATAGGTAGTGGTGGGACGGTTTCCCGGAAGGGTTGCTCCGATGACTGCCAAAAAGA
>JBBDWW010000299.1:0-3053 GCA_040902645.1 Dongiaceae bacterium
CCCGGCGATCCACCGCGCCGCACGGCTCCGTTTTGCCAAAGCGATCCGAAGCGCGTGCCGCTCCGTAGTCGCATGGAGCGATCAAGCCGTGTTCCGTGCCGCGGATCAGTGGATGCCCGGGTCAAGCCCGGGCATGACGAATTTTGGTTGGTTGCGGGTCGCTGTTAGTAGGCATGCGCGGGTCTCCCTCGACAAGCTCGGGATGAGGGCCCGGCGATGACAAAAGAAGAAAACATTGGAAAATAAAAATTCCTCATGGTGAGCCTGTCGAACCATGAGGGCTATTTTTTCGGTGTGTCCACCGCCGCGATGAAGGAATCGCAGAGTTCCACAAGCCTGTCGCGGCCGAAGCTGGCGAAATGGCCGCCATGCACGATTCGCACCGACAATTTGCGCACGCGCTCGGCCGAGCGGATGTAATCCGCAATGTCGCTGTCGGTATTGTCGTAGGCGAGATCGCCGTCATAGATCACGTCGCCGGAGAAAAAGATGCCGCTCGCTTTCTCCCAGAGCGCGATCGAGCCGGGCGAGTGGCCAGGGAGGTGGAGCACTTCAAAACGCCGGTCGCCGAGATCGACGATATCGCCTTCCTCGATCAGCCCGGTCGCGGGCGCGGGCCGCACATTGTAGCGCGCGGAATCGTAATCGCCCGGCGGCAGTGCGGTGAAAATATCGTCGGTCACATATTTGTCGGCGACGGTGTTCGCGCGCGTCGGATGCGCAAGCACGGCCGATTCCGCCGGATGCACGAGCCGCGTCGCGAACTCGTGATGCGTGCCGATATGGTCGAAATGGCAATGGCTCGCGACCGCCACCAGCTTGCGCTCGGTCACAACAGGCACGCGCTCGCGCAGGCTCACCACGCCCATGCCGCTGTCGACCAGCATGTCGCGGTCGCGGCCGCGCACATGCCAGATGTTGCAGCGATAGAACGGCTTGATATGCGGTTCCCAGATATGGGTGACGCCGTCGCCGACGCTTTGCGTCTCGTACCAGCGATCGGCGGCGATAATCTCCATCGGCTCAGGTTTGTTCGTGACGGACGAGCTGCGGGCGATTGCCCTCGATCTCGTACCAGTCGACCTTGGATTCGACGAAGATATGTTTCTCCTGCGCCCTGCTATGGCCGGGATGGCCGTCGCAGACGCCGGGCATGTACCAGTGCATATCGGGCGATTCATCGGAGAGGATGAAGAGCTGGCAGCCGCAGGTCTTGCAGAACTGGCGATAGGTGCCGGGCGAGCTCGAGAAGGTCGTGAGATTGTCGGCGCCGGCGAGCATGACGATCTTTCCTTTCGGCACCAGCGCGTAGGTCGCGAAGATTGTGCCATGACAGCGCCGGCACATCGAGCAGTGGCAGTGATAGATGTCGTGCGGCGGTGCATCGACGCGAAAGCGGACGGTGCCGCACTGACAATGGCCGGTGATCGGTTTGAAATCGGGCATATGGTTTCTTCCTCCCCTTGGCCGCTGTGGCGCGGCTCCTCGGACGGAAAATAGCATGGCGGCAGGCTTCCGTGTCGAACGCCCCGGCTTGCGCGGATCTGGCGCCTAGCCCGGCCAGGAGAGCATCGTCACGCCCACGAAGATGAGCGCGATGCCGGCCCACTGGATCGGGCCGATACGCTCCTTGAGGAACGCCCAGGCGAGTACCGCCGTCACCGCGCCGAACGTGCCGGCGATGACCGCCGTGATCGGCGCATCGGCGCCGTGACTGCCGGCAAAGAGAAAGATCGTGCCGGCGCCGTCGAGCAGCCCCTGTATCAGCAGCAACGGCCATAGACGGCGCGGCGCGTGCGGCCGGCCTTTCATTGCGAGCAGCGCACCGCCGAGGATGAGCCAGGCGAGCGTGCGGCCGGCGAGCGCCGTCGGCAGCGCGCCATAGGTCGCAACCGCGATCTGCCCCGAGACGACTTCGAGCGTGTAGAAGAGCGCGCAGATCAAGGAGAGCGCGATCGTGAGGCGCAGGCCCTGATGCGCGGCGGCGGAGGTCTCCGCCCGGTCGCTCGAGATCGCGACCAGAACGGCGCCGACGATGGTGACCGCGCAGCCGGCCCATTGCAGGGCGGCGGGTGTCGCACCCAGCAGCGCGAACAGCATCAGGACCAGCACCGGATGCGCCGCCACGATCGGCGCCACCATGCTGACCGGTCCGCGTGCCAGCGCGACATAGAGCGTCTGCAATTTGCCGGCTAGGCCGATCCCGTGCAGCAGCACCAGCCAGAGCAGGCCGGTTTCCCAGACGATCACCGGATCGACGAACAGCCAGGCGACGAGGATGCCGAGGATGCCGAGCGGCAGCACGAAAAACAGCACATTGCTGGCGCCCATCGCGCGGCCGGTCTTGGCGGCAATGAAATCGGCGGTACCGTAAGAGAGCGACGCGAGGCCGCCCCAGACGACCGGCGTCATGCGCTTGCGCTCTTTGTCGCGCGCGTTTTGTGCGACGTCCGATGGCTGCGCCTTCCGTCATGCGGCGCCGGTGCGCGGACAAAAGAGGACAAACAGAGCAAAAGAGGCATGACCGGTTCGCATCGATGGTGGGGATCGGCGGGCGCGATGGCGGGCGATGCTATCAGAGGGTGTCGCCGCCGACTATTGCGCAGCGGCGACGCCGCTGGGGGCCATTGCGCAGCGGCAATTGCCTCGGGACATTGCGCAGCGGCGACGCCGCTGGGGGGGCCATCGCGCAGCGAGGCGTGCCGCTTTGTGGTTTCCGTGCCAATACCTGACAAAATCGGCGCGCCGGCCGGGCGGCAGCGCGAAATCCCCGTGCCGCTGGCGGCGGAACAAGGGTTATCCTATGCTTCAAGGCTTGGGCGCGCCGGGGGCGGTTTTACGCGCCTGGGAGAACGAAAATCGGCGACGATCGAGAGACGCGAAAAAACGCCGATGGCGACGCCGCGGCGTCGGCCGGCGAACCGAATGTGGCGCCGCGCTCGAAGCCCGAGCTGCCGCAGCGGGCGCGCGAACTGATGATCGCCGCGCTCGGTTTGTTCGCCGGGCGCGATTTCTCCGCGGTCACGATCAAGGACATCGCCAAGGCGGCCGGC
>JBBDWW010000300.1:0-3052 GCA_040902645.1 Dongiaceae bacterium
CGGCTGCTGCCGGCGATCGTCCGCGACTTCTTCGCCGAGCGCTATCCCGATGCGAAGCTGCGCGATGTTTCACCGCTGCTCGGCGAGCAGCGCATGATCAAGTCGCCGCTTGAGATCGGCGTCATGCGACAGGCTGGCGCGATTGCCGCGGCCATGATGGACGGCGCCCGCGATGCGATGGATGCCGGCGTGCCCGAGTATGAGGTGGCGCTCGCGGTGATGAATGCCGGCACGCGCAAGGCGGCCGGTTTCCTCACTGGCAAGGGCTGGGAGGCCTTCGTCTCGCCAATGATCCACAATCTGCAGATCATCCAGTCCGGCGCCGATACCTCGATGGTGCATCGCCGTGCCAGCGTGAAGCCGCTCGATCCGGGCGATCCGGTCTATCTCTGCTTCTGCAACATGGTGCAGTTCAAGCAGTATAAGCTCGGCTTCGATCGCCAGTTCTTCATCCACCATGTCAGCGACGAAGCAGCGCACGTCCAGGAGACGGCGGTGAGGGCGCAACAGACCGCCCTCAAATCGATGCGGGCCGGCGTCACCGCCGAGAGCGTCGCGGCGGCCGCGAATGCGGTCTATCGCGAAAACGGCTTCTCGCCGGGTTATCGCACCGGCCGTTCGATCGGCGTCGCCTATCTTGAGGCCCCCGAATTGAAGGAAGGTGACAAAACGATTCTGCGTCCGGGCATGACGTTTGCCGTCGACGGTGGCGTTACGGTCGAAGGGAAGTTCGGCGGGCGGATTGGCGATTCGGTCGTGGTGACGGAAATCGGCTTCGACTATCTGACGAACTACCCGCGCGAGCTGGCGGTCCTGCAAGCGCGGGCCGCGCGATGAACGCAGGCGCGCGCCGCGCGTTGCGCGTTGCCGTCTTTCAGTATCAGGCGCGCGACGAGCAGCCAAAGGACCGTCTGAACCGGCTCGCCGCCGCGCTGAAGAACCTCGGCCGCGATGCGGTCGATCTCGTCGTCTGCCCCGAGCTGTTTCTCTCCGGGTACAATATCGGATCGCGCGTGGCCGATCTGGCCGAGCCGCCAGACGGCCCTTTCGGCAACGGCATTGCGGCGCTGGCGCGCGAATACGGCACGGCAATCCTCTATGGCTATCCCGAACTCGATAACGGCCGGCGCCATAATGCTGCGGCCTGTTTTGATTCCAGCGGCCACCTCATCGCCAATCATCGCAAGCTGGGGCTGCCGAACGAATATGAGCGCAGCCATTTCGCATGCGGCGACGGATTCACGTTCTGCGAGATCGGCGGTTGGAAAATCGGGGTACTGGTCTGCTACGACATCGAGTTTCCGGAAACGGTGCGCGCCTGTGCGCTCGGTGGCGCCGAGATCGTCGTCGCACCGACCGCGCTCAAGGCGGAATGGTCGTTCGTCGCGCGTCGGATGATCCCGACCCGCGCCTTCGAGAACGGCGTCTTCGTCGTCTATGCGAACTATGCCGGCCAGGAAGGCGCATTTACCTATCTTGGCGAGAGTTGCGTCATCGGCCCGGACGGGTCGGACCTGGCCCGGGGCGGGTCCGGCGAAGAGATGCTGCTGGCGACGCTCGATGCGTCGCTGATCGCCGCGGCGCGGACGAAGCTGCCTTACCTCAAGGACCGCGCTGCGATCCTGCGCGTGTAAGACTGCGCGACGGGCCGCCGAGCAGCGTCAGGCGGCGTCGGCTTTCACGAACGCAGCAACGACCGGTCCGATCCGGGCCTGCACGTCAGCGATCAGCGCTTTGTCGGCGGCGCTCCAGACGCGCGGCTTCGCCATCGACGAGGGTTCGAGCACCCCATACATCTTGCCCTGATGGTAAACCGGCGCATGAACCAGGCCGCAGTGGCGGAAATGCTCTTTCTCGTACACCGTGTTGACCAGCGCCGGATCGGCCGTTTCGATATCGTCGATATAGAGCGCTTCCGGATTTCTCATCGCCTCGGCATACATCGGATCGTCATCCACCAGCGTCGCCGGCATGAGTTCCCAGCCGCGATCATCGCGGCGGAGCGCAAACTCGGGTTTCGCGGCCCATCGATGAACCGCGCGACCGCGGTGGGTCTTGGGATCGCGCAGGAACATCACGCAGCGTTCGCAGTTCAGCGCCTTGGCCAGCGCCGGCATCAACGTCGTCAGCTTCTCGTTGGGTGTCTTGTCGCTGTCCAGGATTGCCAGCACATCGTTGCGCATGTCGCTCCCCTCGCTCCATAGATGGTTTCCATCATTCCACAAAACCGCCATGCGGGGATATCGACGCCTCAGCAGGGGTGCAGGCCGCACCCTCGATGGCGGGTGCCCCGGCCCAACCCGGGCCGTGCCGGCGGGCCATTTCTGGTTTGGCCGGTCTAGCCGGTCGTGCTAGACCGGCGCCGTTCCGCGCGGCCGCCGGGCCCTATGCCCAAAGCGCCCGGGGAGCCCGTAGCTCAGATGGTAGAGCACCTGACTTTTAATCAGGGTGTCCCGGGTTCGAGTCCCGGCGGGCTCACCATCTTTTTCGAAGACTTATAGGATTCTTCTGGTCGATTTCCGGGCAATGGACGGGCTTAGGTCAACAACGATGTCCGATTCACCCGCGCCGTATACCCCGGAATGGCTCGCTCAGGTCCGGGAGCTGATCGTCGAACCCGATCGCGGCATCATCGATCCGCACCATCATCTTTGGCTCGACGAGGGCGATGTCTACGTTCTGGAGCAGCTGCGGGCGGATACCGGCTCCGGCCATCGCGTGGTCAAGACTGTGTTCATCGAATGCGGCGCCGAATACAAGACGGATGGGCCGGAACATCTCCGCTGCACCGGCGAGACGGAGTTCGTCCTGTCGATCGCGAATGAAAGCCGGAAGGGGGCCGGCCCGGAGATCGCCGGCATCGTGGCCTTCGCCGATCTGACAAGCGGGCCGCTTCTGGGCGAAACGCTCGACCGCCATACCGAGATCGCCGGCGACCTGTTCTGCGGCATTCGCCATTACGCGGCGCATGCGCGCCATCCGGAGGGGTTGTCGATCCCCGGCCGCGCCGCCGAGGGTCTGATAGCCGCCGTGACCGAAACGTTCCTGCCGA
>JBBDWW010000301.1:0-3025 GCA_040902645.1 Dongiaceae bacterium
CACCGTCGATCGCGTCATACACGGCCAGTTTGCCGGCGTAACGCTCGTCGAACAGCAGCATCCACGATTCTTCCTCTACCTCGACCAAATCGGTGCGGTAGAGAATCGACGAATTGCCCCAATCGACCGGGACGTAATAGACACCGTTGTCGTCGTACGTGCCCTTGATCGTCTTCAACTCGGGGAAGATGTCGTTGTAGTGCGTCAGCCGCGACGTATCGATCGGCGCAATGACGCCGGCGTCGCGCCACCGGGGCAAAGTGTACGTGCATGGATGCGAGAGGTCGGGGGTGTAACCCGAGCGCAGCTTCTGCAACGCTTCCTCTTCGTCGGCGAAAAACGCCGGCGTCGGGCTGCCGCCGTATTTCTCGACGTAGGACGGATGCAATTCCGGCACCTCGTACGACGCCCAGGTGTAGTATGTGATGTCGTTAACAGCCGCAGCGGCCGGTTGCTTGAACACCGGCATCGTAACAAGGCCGAGCCCGACCGAGGCCAGCGCTGTCGTCATCTGCCGACGGGTCATTTTCCCTTCGGCCATAAGATCCATGAAACGGTTTTTTTCCATTAGGTGAGTCCTCCACGATGCCGCAGGTGGTTCTTGGGGCCGGCATCCGGCAACAAGCTTCCATGCAAGCGGCGTCACGCGCAACTGTCATCGCTTCTCCCGTTCCATTGGCGCTGCTAGGGTGCCGGCACCGCCAATAGGCCGCGGGATTCGGGGAAAATCGTGTATTCCGAGCTGTTTGCCATCATCGCCCCGGTGCTGATCTGCGCGGGCATTGGCTTTATCTGGGCGCGCAGGGGGCGGGCCTTCGAGACGGAATTCGTCACCAATCTGGTCACGATGGTGGGTGCACCCTGCCTTATCGCGTCGACGCTTACCGGTCTCGAAATCCCCCTCGATGCGCTGGGCGAAGTGGCAATTGCAAGTCTCACGGCAACCGCCGGTTTCGCGCTGCTGGGTATGGCCGTGTTGCGCGTGATGAAACTGCCATTTCATTCGTTCCTGCCGGCACTTATGTTTCCCAACACAGGCAATATGGGGTTGCCGCTCTGTCTCTTTGCATTCGGCGAAGCGGGCCTCGCATTCGCGATCATCATTTTCGCACTGACCGCGACGCTGCAGTTCACGGTCGGCATCGCAATCGTGTCGGGCAGTTTCTCGCTGAAGCGTTTTGTGACCATGCCGATCCTGTATGCGGTCGCGTTCTCCGTCATTGTGATCGCGACCGGTTGGACGGTGCCGGCGTGGATCGCCAACACGATCGATTTGCTCGGCGGGGTGACGATCCCGATGATGCTGCTGGCGCTGGGCGTATCGCTGGCCCGGTTGCGCGTGACGACCATACACCGCGCGCTCATTCTCTCGCTGGTGCGGCTTGCGGGCGGCGCGGCCGTCGGTTACGGGGTCGGGATCCTGTTCGACTTCAGCGATCTCGCGCGCGGCGTGGTCCTGATCCAGGCGACGATGCCTGTCGCCGTCTTCAACTATCTGTTCGCCCAATATTATTCGCGGCAGCCCGAACAGGTTGCCGGCATGGTCATGCTCTCGACGATCCTCTCCTTCCTGACGCTGCCTTTGCTATTGTGGACCGTGCTCTAGTGTTTGGTTCGCGGGCCGCATCGCCTATAATGGCGCCCTGGCATCGCGAGGGAGGAACGACGCGATGAACGAAACAGCCCTGCATCCGCCGGCTGCTGCGATCAGCAAGGAGCGTATGCGCTTCGCGCTGGATGGCGGCGTCGCCCATCGCGCCCGGATCGGCATGATCGTGTTGGCGACCGACCACACGATCGAGCATGAGTTCCGGCAGATCTTCAAGATCGACGGCGTGGCCTTTTACGAGACGCGGATCGTCAACGCACCGGACATCAACCCCACGACGTTGGCCCAGATGGAAAAAGGCATGGCCGCCGCTGCGGCCGCGATCCTGCCGGGCATACCCCTCGACGTTGTGGCATATGGTTGCACATCAGGAACCGTCGTCATCGGCGAGGAGCGCGTGTTCGAGCGCATCCGCGAGGCGCGCCCGGGTGTTGCCTGTACCACGCCGATCACCGGTGCGATTGCCGGGCTGAAGGCGATGGGCTGCAAACGCATTGCGCTGCTGACGCCTTATGTCGAGGCAGTCAACCAGATGCTGCGCCGGCATATCGAGGCGCGTGGCATCGGCGTGCCAGTCATGGGTTCGTTCAATCACGAGAACGACAACGAGGTCGCCTGCATCAGCCAGACCTCGATCAAGGATGCCGTGCGCGACCTGATGCGCGAGCCGGGCGTCGATGGCGTGTTCGTGTCCTGCACCAGCCTGCGCGTCGCATCGATTGTTGAAGAACTTGAGGCGGAACTCGGCAAGCCGGTCACATCGAGCAACCATGCGATGGCCTGGCATTGTCTGCGGCTTGCCGGTATCGCCGAACCGATTCCGGGTTTCGGTCGGCTCTTCCGCACCTGACGCCCAACCCGACGCCGGGCGTCAGCGGCCTTCGAGCGTCAGTCCCTCGAGCGGGATCGGCGGCGTTCGCTTGGCGATCAGATCGGTAACGATCCGCGCGTTGGCACAGGCCATCGTCCAGCCCATATGGCCAGAGCCGGCGTTCAGCATCAGATTTTCGATCGTCGTCGGGCCCAGCAGCGGCGGGCCGTCCGGTGTCATCGGACGCAGGCAGGTCCAGTAGTCCGGTCGATCGTAGTGGGCCGCTTCGGGGAACAGACCGCGCGCGGCGGCGATCATCGCTGCGAAGTCGGCGGGCCGATGGCTGCGGTCGTAACCGGCGATATCGGCGGTGCCGGTCAGGCGTAGCCGGTCGCCGAAACGGGCATAGGCGACGAGATTATGCTCATCGACACCGCCGACGCTCGGCGCGCGCGCAGCATCGCGCAGCGGCAAAGTGAGCGAATATCCCTTCACAGGGTAGACCGGCAAACGAAGCCCCGCCGTTCGGGCGAGCGGAGCGGCATAGCTGCCGAGGGCGAGCACATACAGATCGGCCGTCATGTGGCCGTTGTCCGTCGCGACGG
>JBBDWW010000302.1:0-3013 GCA_040902645.1 Dongiaceae bacterium
ACACGATCGAGAAATCGAAAGAGGTGTACGCGATGATGTATGCCGTTTCCTATCCCGGCGAGGAGCGGCCCGCCGGACGGCCGGCTAAAACTACACCGATCTACGAACGGCTCAAGGAACAGGGCGCATTCTTCGAGCAGCGCTATGGGTGGGAGCGTGCCGCCTGGTTTGCACCGGCCGGTAAGAAGACCGAAGCAGAGCTCACCTTCAAGCGGCCGAACTGGTTCAAATACGTTGCCGATGAGGTCAAGACGGTGCGCGAGCGGGTCGGCGTGCTCGATCTGTCGGGCTTCTCCAAGTTTGAGATATCGGGCCCGGGCGCCGAGGCGTTTCTCGATCGCGTCTGCGCCAACCGGCCGCCGCGCAAGATCGGCGGCATCATCCTGACGCAGATGCTGACGAAGAAGGGGCGCATCGAATCCGAGGCGACGATCTGCCGGCTCGCCGACGATCGTTTCTATCTGCTGAGTGCCGCGGTCGCGCAGACGCACGACAAGGACTGGCTCGAAAAGCACATGCCGGGCGACGGCAGCGTGCAGCTTGCCGACATCACCGGCGGCTGGGGCGTGCTGGTCGTGGCCGGCCCGAAATCGCGCGACCTGCTCGCGAAGCTGACGCATGAGGATCTTTCGAACGAGGGCTTCCCCTGGCTGAGCGCGAAGGAAATCGAGATTGCCGGCATTCCGGTGCGTGCCATGCGCGTGAACTATGTCGGCGAGCTGGGCTGGGAGCTGCATCACGAGATGACATTCCAGCGCACGCTTTACGACCGGATCATGGAAGCTGGCGCCGATCTCGGCGTCGCCAATTTCGGCACGGCGGCGATGAACTCGATGCGGCTGGAAAAGGCCTATCGGGCCTGGGGCAGCGACATGAACACCGAGGTGACGCCGATCGAGGCCGGGCTCGACCGGTTGGTCAAGCGCAAGGACCGCGATTTCAACGGCAAGGCGGCGATCGAGGTGCAGCTCAAGGACGGTATTCGCTGGCGCTGTGTGCTGATGAAGGTCGATTCGCCGGCGATGGATGCGCCGACCAATGCGCCGATCTATGAAGGCAACAAGGTGATCGGCATCGTCTCATCCGGCGGGTATGGGCACACGGTCGGTTCGAGCCTCGCGCTCGGCTATCTGCCGCTCGACAAGACGAAAGAGGGCGCGACGGTGGAGGTCGATGTCTATGGCGAGCGCCGCAAGGCCGTCGTGGTACCGGAAGCGATCTACGATCTGGACAATCACCGCCCGCGGATGTGAGCGGCGGCGGCCAGCGCCGCTTCGGCTTCGGCGACCAGTCGCCGCACCAGATCGCCTGCCGGGATAATGTCGCGGACGAGACCGGTCGACTGGCCGGCATAATGACAGGCCGCTTCGAGATCGCCAGTCGCGCCCGGCTTCGGCGTGTCGTCGCTGTAGCGCTTCAGAATCGAGCCATCGGGCTGATGGACAACCGGTTCGCCTTCGCCAGGGCGTTGGCCCGAAGCGGGCGATCCCGCCTTTTCCCATTGATCGTAGGTCGAATTGCGGATGACGCGGTGCGGCGCGTTCGGCCATTCGAGATCGAATAGTTCCGTGTAGACCGTGTCGGTTTCCCGCGCCGCGACCAGACGGCGTTTGTAATCGTCGTCGGCATCGGCTTCGGCGGTCGCGAGGAAGCGCGTTCCGATCCACGCACCCGCGGCACCGAGCGCGAACGCTGCCGCGATCCCGCGCCCGTCCGCGATACCGCCCGCGGCGATAACCGGCAAAGGTGCGACGGCATCGAAGACCGCGGGCACCAGCACCATCGTGCCGACCTTGCTCCAGACATGGCCGCCGGCTTCGATGCCCTGGGCCACAATTATATCGGCGCCGAGATCGGCCGCGCGTTTCGCTTCGTCGGCCGAACCGACCGTCACCATGGATTTGGCGCCGGCCTTACGAATGGCGGGCAAATAGGCGCTGGGGTCGCCCCAAAATAAAGAGACGACCGGTACGCCCTCGTCGAGGGCGATCGAAAGCCTCTCCTGCTGGTTCCATTCCAGCGCGAGATTGATGGCAAACGGGTTGGGTGCCGCTGCGCGAAAGTCGCGAATGGTCTGAAGCAGCCGATCCGGCGCATGCCAGGAGGCGCCGAACATCGCAAAGCCGCCCGCCTTCGCGACGGCGAGCGCCAGCGGCAGCGAGACCGCGCCGCCCATCGGAGCGAGCAGGATCGGATGATCGACGCCGATAAGGCGCGTGAACGCGGTTTGCAGCATCAGGCGACCGACAAACGCGTCGCCTTTTTCGGCGGCGGGAAATTCCGATCGAGCGTGGCGAGATCGTCTGGCGTCAGTTTGATCTCGATCGCGGCGAGGTTCTCATCGACCCGCTCGGATTTCGACGTCTTCGGAATGACGACGACATCGGGATGGCGCAACAGCCAGGCGAGCGCGATCTGTGCCGGTGTCTTGCCATGCCGTTTCGCGACTTCGGCGAGTGCCTTCTTGCCCTTCAGGTCGCCCTGGAAGAGGGGGCTGTAGGCCATCAGCGGCACGCCGATCTTGCGGCAGAACGGCAGCAAGTCGAATTCGAGGCCGCGTTCTTCCAGATTGTAGAGGACCTGGTTCACGACGCCGTTGTCGCCCTGGGGAGCCGCACCGAGTTCCTGCATATCCTCGACGCCGAGATTGCTCACACCCCAGCTAAGAATTTTGCCGGCGGCGCGCAGCGCCTCGAACCCTTCGACGGTCTCCTTGAGCGGTACGCCGCCGCGCCAATGCAGCAGATAGACATCGAGCCGATCCGTGCGAAGGCGTTTCAGGCTGTTCTCGCAGGATTTCTTCATGGCCTCGCGGCCGGCGTTGTGCGGATAGACCTTGGAGACGATGAAGATCTCATCGCGCCGGCCGGCGATCGCTTCGCCGACGACTTCCTCTGCACCACCCTCGCCATACATCTCGGCGGTATCGATCAGCGTGATGCCGCGATCGAGCCCGTGACGCAGGACGGCGATCTCGTCCTTGCGGGCGCCGGCGCGCTCGCCCATGCGCCAG
>JBBDWW010000303.1:0-20663 GCA_040902645.1 Dongiaceae bacterium
AGGAACTCGCGACCCACCGCCAGCTTGCCTCGGTGCTCAGTTTGCAGGACCGGCCGCTGGAGACGATCGCCGCGCTGCGCATGGTGCTGCAGCTCGATCCGAACGACGAATCGGTCGGCGCCGAACTGCTCTATCAGGCGCGCCAGGTCTGCGACTGGCAGACGGTCGCCGATCTCACGCCGCGCATCATCGCGGCGACGACACAGGCGCTGGCGGAAGGGCGCCGGCCGGTCGCGACGCCTTTTACCGCGATTGCAATCGACCCGCCGAGCGAGGGCGCGGTTGCGCGCGCCTGGACGGCCGAGGTCGAGCGCGACGCGCTGCGCGCCGGCAGTCCTTTTGCGCATCCGCCTGCCGCGCTGCGCGAGGGGCCTTTGCGCATCGGCTATCTTTCGAGCGATTTCCGGGCGCATGCGACGATGCATCTGATCGGTTCGATGCTGCAGCGGCATGACCGCAGCCGCGTCCGCTGCCATGTCTATTCCTACGGTGTCGACGATGGCAGCAGCCATCGCAAGAGCGTGGAGAGCGCAGCCGATGTCTTCGTCGATCTGCGCAACGAAGGCGACCGTGCGGCGGCGCAGAGGATTCGCACCGACAATATCGACATCCTGATCGACTTGAAGGGACACACCGCCGGTGCCCGCCTCGGCATCGCGGCGCTGCGGCCCGCACCGATACAGGTGACCTGGCTCGGTTTTCCGGGCCCGATCGGCGCCTCGTTCTTCGACTATGCGCTGGTCGATCGAACGGTCGTACCGCCCGAGCATCGCGAACGCTATGTCGAGGGGCTCTGCTATCTGCCGTATTGCTACCAGATCAACGACGACACGCAGGCGGCCTTGGCCGGCGCAACTGATCGGGCCGCGCAAGGTTTGCCGGCGCAGGGTTTCGTCTTTGCGTCGTTCAACCGCGTCTACAAACTGACCGACGAGGTGCTCGATCTCTGGGCTTCGATCCTGACGGCGACCCCCGGCAGCCTGCTCTGGCTTTATCGCAGCCGCGCCGAGGCGGTCGACAATGTGCTTGCCGCCTTCCGCGCGCGCGGCGTCGATCCGGCGCGTATCGTCTTTGCGCCGCCGCAGGGCAAGGCGCGGCATCTGCAGCGCATTCCGATCGCCGATCTCGCGCTCGATACGTTCCCGATCAACGGGCACACCACCACCAGCGATTGCCTGAAATCCGGGTTGCCGGTGGTGGCGATGCTTGGCGAGCATTTTGCCTCGCGCGTGTCCGCCAGTCTGTTGCGCGCGATCGGCCTCGACGAACTGGTGGCCGACGATATCGCCTTCTATCGCGACATCGCGGTCGCACTTGCGCACGACCCGGCGCGGCTCAGGAAGCTGCGCGAGAGGCTGCAGCATAATCTCGCGACGGCGCCGTTGTTCGATACCGCGCGGTTCGTCGCGAATCTCGAAACCGCCTACGAAACGATGTGGCAACATCGTTGCGCCGGGGCGCTGCCCCGCGTGCTTGAGATTGCCGAGCGCGATGGCAACCGCTGACGCATCCCACGGCCATGCGGCCGATGCCGACGCGACCCGCGCGGACGCGCTCGCGCGGGAAGCCGTCGCCTTGCGTCAGGCGGGCCGGACCGACGAGGCCATCGCGCGCTACCGCGAATCTCTGGCGCTGCGGCCCGATCACCCGCCGACCTTGTTCCGGTTTGCGAATGCGCTCGGCGGCAAAGGCGATCGGGAACAGGCGGACGCCGCCTATCGCCGCGCGCTTGCGATCGACCCGGCTTTTGCCGCGGCGTCGGTCAATCTCGCGGCTCTGTTGGAGACCGGCGGTCGGATCGATGAAGCAATCGGGGTGCTGCTCGATGCCGAGCGTCGCACGCCGAGCCTTGCCGAAGTGCCCAACAATCTGGCCGCTTATCTCGCCCGCAAGGGTCGTCATGGCGAAGCCGAAGCTGCATTCCGGCGGTTGGTCTCGCTCCGTCCGGCGGACCCGGCGGCACATGGCGCACTTGCCGGCAACCTGCAGAGCCAGGGACGAAACGACGAGGCCATTCCGGCTTTCTTCGCCGCGCTGGCGCTCAGGCCGGATGATCCGGAAACGCTGGGGAATCTCGCGCTGGCGTTGCTGGCGGTCGGTCGCTTCGACGAAGCGGAGGCCGCCTGCGGCCGGGCGCTGGCGCTCGATCCGGCAAACGCCGATGCGACATCGAACTTGGCCTTCGTGTATCGCGAGCGCGGCGAGATCGATCGCGCCATCGCGATCTGGCGTGCTCTGCTGGCGCGCGAACCCGATCATGCCGGCGCGCGCAGCAGCCTCGCGCTCGCGCTGCTCGCGAAGGGCCAGTTCGAGGAAGGCTGGCGCGACTATGAGTGGCGCTTTCGCACCGATACGCTCGCCGTCGCGTTGCGCGATTATCCGCAACCGATCTGGGACGGGCGTCGGCTCGCCGGCCGCATTTTGTTGCTCGATGCGGAGCAGGGGATCGGCGATGCGATCCAGTTCCTGCGCTATGCCGGCCCGCTCGCCGCCGATGGCGCGCGCATCGTCGCGGAAGCGCCGCGCAAGCTGCATCGGCTGCTGCGCAGCTTGCCCGGCATCGCAGTCTTGATCGACCCGACCGATCCGCGCCCCGAATTCGATCTGCATACGCCTCTGATGAGCCTGCCGCATCTCGCCGGGACGACGCTCGATACGATTCCCGCTGCCATGCCGTATCTCACGGCGGAACCCGATCTCGTGGTGCGCTGGCGCGAGCGGCTCGCATCGCTGCCGCGCCCGTGGATCGGGCTTTGCTGGCAGGGCAATCCGCTGCATCGCGGCGACCGCTGGCGCTCGTTGCCGCTTGCGGCGCTGGTACCGCTTGCCTCACGGACGGCGGGCACGTTCATCAGCCTGCAAAAGGGGCCGGGCAGCGAACAGATCGCCGGTTCGCCGTTCGGCGCGCGGCTGATCGACTGGAGCGGCGAGGTCGATATTGGTCCCGATGCGCTGATCGACACGGCGGCGATCATGACCAGTCTCGATCGCATCGTGACCGTCGATACCGCGATTGCGCATCTCGCCGGTGCGCTCGCGCGACCGACATCGTTGATACTCGGCCACGTGCCCGATTTCCGCTGGCTGCTCGATCGCGCAGATTCGCCCTGGTATCCGACGATGCGTCTCTATCGCCAGACGCGGCGCGGCGACTGGGCGCCGGCCGTCGCGGCGATCGGCGCTGACCTGGAGCGCAATGATGCCGGTTGAACAGGCCGCAACAACCGGGGGCCCGTTCGAGCAGGCCGTTGCGCTGCATCGCGCCGGCCGCGATGCGGACGCGCTCGAATATTGCGATGCGATCCTCGCCTCCGAACCGGATCGCGGCGATGCCTGGCGGCTGAAGGCGGTCTTGCTCTCGCGGCTGGCCGATCCGGAAGGCGCCAGCGCGGCGCTCGGCGCGGCGATCGCGCTCGATCCCGACAATCCGGATCTCCGTTTCCAGCAGGCCGGCCTGCTGATCCATCTCGATCGCAAGCAAGATGCGATCAACGCACTCGATGCGCTGCTGGCGCGCGTGCCCGATCATCAGGACACGCTGAAACTCATCGCCTCGCTCAAGCGCGATAGCGGCGACAGCGAAGGCGCCATCGCCGCTGGCGAAGCGCTCATCAAATTGCGGCCGACGGATGCGGCTGCCTGGTCGTCGCTCGCCCGGAGCTATCGCCTCGCGCTCGACTGGCCGCATGCCGAGGCGACGGCGCGTCGTGCCGCTGCCCTCGATCCGCAATCGGCGCCGGCGCAGGTTCATCATGCCGTAGCACTCGTCATGGTCGGCGACCCGGCGGCGGGGCTGGCCGTCGCCGAGCATGCGCTCGCGCTCGATCCCGGCAATGCCGATGCCGAGGATGCGCGGGCCGCCGCATTGCGCGATCTCGGTCGCATCGACGAAGGGCTCGATTCCGTCGCGCGTGCACTCGCCATCGATCCGGCGCATCGCGGTGCGCTGCTGCGCCGCGGTTTGCTGCTGCACGACCAGGGCGATCCGGCCACAGCCTCCGATGCCTACGAGCAATTGCTTGCGCTCGACCCCGATCATATCGATGCGCATTGGAATCGCGGTGCTGCGTTGCTCGCCTGCGGGCGGCTCGAAGAGGGCTTCGCCGAGTATGAATGGCGCATCCGCTCGCCCTTGTTCTATCGCGGCAAGTCGCGCCACAAGCAGCCGCGCTGGGACGGTGCGTCGCTCGCGGGCCGCGCGATCCTGATCCACGCCGAACAAGGCTTCGGCGATGCGATCCAGTTCCTGCGTTATCTGCCGCTGGTCGCAGCCGAAACCGACAAAATCCGGCTCGAGGTGCCGCCGCCGCTGAAGAAGCTGGTCGTCGCCAGCAATCTCGCCGGTGCCGTGTTCGCGATCGGCGACGCGCTGCCCGATTTCGATTGCCGCGCCTCCTTGTTCAGCCTGCCGCATCTGACCGGCGCGATGCCCGGCGATCCGCGACTGCCGATGCCGTATCTCAAAGCCGATCCAACACGGGTCGATCTTTGGCGCGCGCGCATCGAGACCCTGAAGCAACCGCGCATCGGCCTCTGCTGGCGCGGCAACCCGGCCCACACACGCGACCGCGACCGGTCGCTGTCGCTCGATGCGCTGCGGCCGCTGTTCGAACTTTCCGCCTCCTTTGTCAGCCTGCAGCGCGCGGATGCGTCGCCGGAAATCGCGGCTTCCGGCCTCGCCACGCGGATCGCCGACTGGTCTTCCGATATGGATCGCGACGGCGCCTTCCTCGATACCGCCGCCTTGATGATGTCGCTCGATCTGGTCGTCACCGTCGATACCGCGATCGCGCATCTCGCCGGCGCGCTCGGCCGGCCCGCGCTCCTGCTGCTGCACAGGAACCCGGACTTCCGCTGGATGCTGGGCCGCAGCGACACGCCTTGGTATCCTTCACTCACTTTGCTGCGGCAGACGCGGGCGGGCGACTGGACCGGCCCGATCGCTGCCGCTGCCGCGACGATCTCGCGTCTGGTGGCGCATGGCTGACGAACCCAAACGCATCGATCCGGAGGCTGATTTCACCGCCGCGGTCGAGCATTACCAGAACGGCCGCATGACCGAGGCGCGGCATCTGGCCGAGCGCGTGGTCTCGCATGTGCCGAACCATTCCGCCGCCTGGCATCTGCTCGGCGTGCTGCATTCCGCGACCGGCAACCAGGCGAATGCGCGCCTCGCGCTCGAAAAGGCGGTCAAGAGCAATCCGCAGGATTCGGGTGCTGCCTATAATTTTGCGACGTTGCTTGCGCAGCTTGGCGAACATAAAGAAGCGGCCGACAATTTCCGCCGCTCGCTGCTCTATCAGCCCGACAATCACCAGGCGCGTCTGGGCTTCGCGCAATCGCTGCGCCGCGCCGGTCGGGCGCGGCCCGCGATCGGGGAGTTTCGCCGGTTGCTCGAGGCCGAACCGCATCATCTCGTTGCGGCGCTCGAGCTCGCTGACATGCTGGTGACGGCCGAGCTTCCGGATCAGGCGGTCGACGTGCTCGATACCGCGCGCGCCGCGCATCCCGGCAATCCGACTTTGCTGAAGGCGCTGGTGGCGATCCAGAAGCGGCTCGGCCGTCTCGAACAGGCCGAGGACACCGCGATGGCACTGAAGCTGCAGCGGCCCGACGATCCCGAGGTGCTGGCGCTGCTCGGCGGCATCCTGCGCGATCGCGGCCGGCCGCAGGAAGCAATCGCCTATTGCGGCGAGGCAATCCGTCGCGCGCCCAACAGGATCGACGGCCATCTCAATCTTGCCGCCGCCTTGTTCGATGTCGGCGAGTTCGAGGGCGCCGTCGTCTGCTACAGCAAGGTGTTGGATCTGGCGCCGAACTCCGCCGATGCGATGGCGTTTCTGGGCGCGACGCGACAGGTGCAGGGCCATCTGGGTGCGGCGATCCGTCTGCTGCGCAAGGCGATCGCGATGCGCGCCGAGGAACCGCTCGCGCATTTCAATCTGGCGATGGCGCTGCTCTCGGTCGGGCGCTATCGCGAGGGCTGGCGCGAATATGAATGGCGCTGGAAGACCGAGCGCTTCCGCCGCGAGCGGCACAGTTTCCGCGAACCGCTCTGGGACGGCAGCGACCTGACCGGCCGGCGTCTCCTGGTCTGGACCGAGCAGGGCTTCGGCGATGCGTTCCAGTTTCTGCGCTACGTGCCGGTGCTGGCCGGGCAGGGCGTGACGCTCGCGCTCGAGATCCAGCCCGAACTGAAGCGGCTGGTGCGCGGCGTCGACGGTGTCGAGACGCTGGTCGGGCGCGGCGAAAAATTGCCGCGCTTCGATTGTCATGTGCCGCTGATGAGCCTGCCGCATCTCTGCGGCACCGCCTTCACCAGCGTGCCGGCCTGGATTCCCTATCTGAGGGCGGAACGCGCGCGCATTGCCCTTTGGCGCGAGCGCCTCGCAGCCTTGCCCGGTTTTCGCATCGGTCTCTGCTGGCAGGGGTCGATCCGGCATCAGGCGAATCATTTGCGCTCGCTCGAATTTGCAAACCTCGCACCCTTGCTCGATCTGCCGGGCGTCTCCGCGATCAATCTCCAGAAGGGTCCCGGCCGCGAACAGGTCGCCGCATCCGGCCTCGGCGATCGCCTGACCGACTGGACCGCCGAGATGGACGGGCCGGGCGAAGCCTTCTGCGATACCGCCGCGCTCATCTGCGGGCTCGATCTCGTCGTCACCGTCGATACCGCGATCGCGCATCTCGCCGGCGCGCTCGGCCGCCCGGTCTGGCTGCTGCTCGGATCGGCGCCCGATTTTCGCTGGCTTCTGACCCGCGAGGACAGCCCCTGGTATCCGACGTTGCGCATTTTCCGCCAGGAAAAGCAGGGTCAGTGGGCCCCCGTCATCGAACAAGTGCGCACCGCACTCGCCCGCCGCATCGAAGGCGGCTGGTAGCGGGGCTGCGCTTCCGCACGCAAGGCGCTTCGGCTAGGGTCCGCCCCTCGAAAGACCAACACGCGAACCGAACAGTCGCCCAAAGGACCGTCATGGAAATCCGCGTACCGCTCTCGGTCGGCGAACTGATCGACAAGCTCACCATCCTCGACATCAAGGCCGGACGCATCGCCGATCCGGGCAAGCGCGCCAATGTCGTGCGCGAGCAGATTTTGCTTCGCGAGACGGTGAAGCAAAGCGTGCCGCCATCGGCCGAGCTCGACCGGCTGACCGCCGATCTCAAATCCGTCAACGAAGCGCTCTGGGTGATCGAAGACGAGATCCGCGATCTCGAACGCGCGCGGGATTTCGGCGCGCGCTTCGTCGAGCTCGCCCGCGCGGTCTACATCACCAACGACCGCCGCGCCGCGCTCAAGAAGGACATCAACCTTCTGGTCGGCTCCGACATCGTCGAGGAAAAGAGCTACAAGCCGTATTGAGAACGGAGGCACGCAGCCAATGGCGGACGAACGCAAGTCGGATCGGGACTGGAGTGAGGACGATTCCCGGCTCTTCATCGACGAAGGCCGCTATTTCGTGCCTGAGCGCGAGCTGCAGATCGAAACGATCTGCGCGCTCATCCCGCCTGTCGAAAGTCCGGCGCATCTGGTCGAACTCTGTTTCCGGCGAGGGGTTACTCACCCGCGCGCTGCTCGAGCGTTTCCCGCAGGCAACCGTTCATGCTTACGATCTCTCGCCGACGATGCTGGCCAGCACGAAAGCGACGGCCGGCGACCATGAAGCCCGGCTTATCACGCAGGAATTTCGGCTGGAGGCGTCCGACTGGCGCCGGCCGGATTTCCGCGCGCATGCCGTGGTCTCGTCGCTCGCGGTCCACCATCTCGACGGCGATCGGAAACAAACGCTGTTCCGCGATCTCTTCGGCATCCTGGCGCCTGGCGGCGTCTTCGTGCTGGCCGACCTGGTCGCGCCCCTGCGCGACGTCGGAATCGCCGTCGCCGCGCGCATGTGGGACGAGGCCGTGCAGGCGCGCGCTCTGGCGCTCGACGGCGACCTCGCCGCGTTCGAACGATTTCAGGCGGAAGACTGGAACTATTATGCAATGAAAGAGTCGGACCCGGTCGACAAGCCATCCTCGCTGTTCGATCAGCTTCGCTGGATCGAGGCGGCGGGTTTCCGCGACGTCGACGTTCACTGGATGAAGGCAGGGCACGCGATCGTGAGTGCCCTGCGGCCGTAGCCGCGTGCGGGATGCAAGGAGCACAGAGGAAAACGAGGAGCGTTTCCTCTCTCTGAGTCTCTGCTCTCTGTGTCTCTGTGGTGAAATTTGCGCTACGCGTCGCCCACGCGCCCGCGCGGGAGAGGGTCACACGCCGAAATCAATTTAAGATCGTCATCGCCGGGCTTGACCCGGCGATCCACGGAACGACCGGGTTCGATATCAAAGTGCCGTGCCTCGGCATGGCGGATGCCCGGGTCAAGCTTGTCCTCGGGCCGGCCTGCGGCCGGACCCGGGAGCCCGGGCATGACGATAGTGTTTTAGGTGCCAAGTTTTAGACGCAAGAGAATAAGAATGCGTCGCCCAAGCGCACAGAGGAAAACGAGGAACCTTTCGTATCTCTGCTCTCTGTGTCCCTGTGGTGAAATGCTTACGTCGCCATCGCGTAGAACTCGAAATCGCGCGCGAAGCGCTGCTCCACCAGCCGCGTGAGATCCGCATCGAACATCGCATCGATCGTCGCCTCGGGCGGACGGAAACCCGACTTCGCGCGCTTCATCTGGCCCGGCCACGCAATCCCGAGCGGTGCGAGCACCTCGCGCAGGCCCTCGTCGAGCCGGTCGTAGCGGATCAGCCGGTCGACCGCGAGCGTGCCGTCGATCGTATAACGCTGCCAGTTCGGCGTCGGCTCGAAGCTCGCGACGAAATCGGCGAAGCTCGTTTCGCGCTGCTTGCCGAGCCAGAAATAATAGGAGATCAGCTTTTCGCGCGGATCGCGCTCGACCGCGAACTTGAAAAAACTGTCGAAGATGCGTGCGCCGACATGCTCGCGGATCTGCGCCGCCGGCATGTGGTTATAGAAGACGCTGTGATGGCGCATCGCATAGCCTTGGGTTTTCAGCCGCGCCTCCTGCGCCTCGAGATCCGCTTCCGGTTCGAAGGCGGATTCGAGCGCAATGAAATTGCGCGCCCGGATCCCGTCGGCGAGCCGCACCGATTCGTCGGCCGCATGGATCGGGGTCACGATGTCGAGCGGCCCGCAAAAACCCGCGAGCGCCATCTCGACCGCGGTCGAGCCGGTCTTCTCGGTCTTGAGGAAGATGAAGCGCCAGTCGTGCGAGAGGATCATGGGATGTTCCGGGGGGCGGCTGCGGAAAACCGGTGCGCCGGCGCCCGGCCTTGCCCCCGGCCTTGCCTCCGCCGCGCCCGCCATCCTAAAGAAGCCGCGCGCGAGGAAAAAGGCGAACCCGCCCGGCGGTCCCGGTGCGCGCGAGACGGATAGGACAGAGAATGACGGACGAGCGGCGCTGGCAGTTCTGGATCGATCGCGGCGGCACCTTCACCGATATCGTCGCCCGCCGGCCCGACGGCTCGCTCCAGGTTCACAAGCTTTTGTCCGAAAATAAAGAGCGCTATCGCGATGCGGCGGTCGCCGGCATCCGCGAACTGCTCGGGATCGCGCCTGGTGCTGAAATCCCGCCGGTGGTCGAGGCGGTCAAGATGGGCACCACGGTCGCGACCAATGCGCTGCTCGAGCGCAAGGGCGACCGCGTGCTCCTGGTCGTGACCCGGGGTTTCGCCGATGCGCTGCGCATCGCCTACCAGAACCGGCCGGAGATTTTCGCGCGCCACATCGTCCTGCCCGAAATGCTCTACGAGCGCGTGCTCGAAGTGGACGAGCGGGTGATGGCGGATGGCACGTTGCTGACCGCGCTCGACGAGGCGCCGGCCCGCGCTGGCATGCAGGCCGCGTTCGATGCCGGCATCCGCGCGATCGCGATCCTGCTGATGCATGGCTATCGCTACACCGCGCACGAGAAGCGGCTCGCGGCGATCGCGCGCGAGATCGGCTTCACCCAGATTTCCGTCAGCCACGAGGTGAGCCCGCTGATGAAGCTGGTGAGCCGCGGCGATACCACCGTCGTCGATGCCTATGTCTCGCCGATCCTGCGCCGCTATGTCGATCTGGTCGCGGCCGAACTCGGCGATCGCACGCGTCTCATGTTCATGCAGTCGAACGGCGGTCTCGCCGACGCGCGCAACTTCCAGGGCAAGGATTCGATTCTCTCCGGCCCGGCCGGTGGCATCGTCGGCGCGGTCGAGACGGCGAAGCGTGCCGGCTTCGGGCAGATCATCGGTTTCGACATGGGCGGTACCTCGACCGACGTGTCGCACTACAACGGCGAGTACGAACGCGCCTTCAACACGCTGGTCGCCGGCGTGCGCATGCGCGCGCCGATGATGCAGATCCATACCGTCGCCGCCGGCGGCGGCTCGATCCTGCATTTCGACGGCAGCCGCTTCCGCGTCGGCCCCGACAGTGCCGGCGCCGATCCGGGGCCGGCCTGCTATCGGCGCTCCGGCCCGCTCACCGTGACCGATGCGAACGTGATGCTCGGCCGCATCCAGGCCGATTTCTTCCCGCCGGTCTTCGGACCGAACGCCGACCAGCCGATCGACGTCGATATCGTGCGGCAGCTTTTCGCCGAACTGGCAGCGCAAATCTCGGACGCGACGGGAACGAAACGCACGCCCGAAGCGGTCGCCGAAGGGTTCCTCATGATCGCCGTCGAGAACATGGCGAACGCGATCAAGGAAATCTCGATCCAGCGCGGCTACGACGTGACGCGCTACACACTCGTCTGTTTCGGCGGTGCCGGCGGGCAGCATGCCTGCGCCGTCGCCGATGCGCTCGGCATGGAATCGATCTTCCTGCATCCCTTCGCCGGCGTGCTTTCGGCCTATGGCATGGGTCTCGCCGACGTGCGCGTCTTGAAAGAGGGCGCGGTCGAGGCGCGGCTCGCACCCGATGCGATCGCCGGTCTGCGCACCCAGCTCGCATCGCTCGAAGCGACCGCGCGCGGCGACATCGCGAACCAGGGCATCGACGCGGCGCATATCGACACGGTACCGCGCATCCATCTGCGCTACGAGGGCACCGATGCGCCGCTGGTCGTATCCTTCGGCGATCTCGAAACGATTGTCGCCGGCTTCGAAACGGCGCATCGCCAGCGCTACGGCTTCATCGTGCCGGAGAAGGCGCTGATCGTCGAAGCGCTCTCGGTCGAACTGATCGGCCATACGGGAGAGGGGGACGACGCAGAAATAGAAAACCCCCTCACCCGCACGTCGCTGGGGGGTGTGGTATGGGTGTGGGGGGCAAACCCTGCCGCCACCCCGATCAACCCCCGCGCCACGGTCGCGATGCATATCGGCGACGCAACGCGCGCGACGCCGCTTTACGACCGCGCCGATCTCGCAACCGGCGATGCGATCGACGGGCCGGCGATCGTCGTCGAGCCGACCGGCACCAACGTGATCGAGCCGGGCTGGCGCGCCGAACGCGACGAACGTGGCCATCTCCTGCTGACGCGGGTCGAACCGCTCGAGCGCCGCGTCGCCATCGGAACCTCGGTCGATCCGATCATGCTCGAGGTCTTCAACAATCTCTTCATGTCGATCGCCGAGCAGATGGGCGCCACGCTCGAGAACACGTCGCACTCGGTCAACATCAAGGAGCGGCTCGATTTCTCCTGCGCGCTGTTCGACAGCGAGGGCCAGCTCATCGCCAACGCGCCGCATATGCCGGTGCATCTCGGCTCGATGGGCGAAAGCGTGCAGACGATCGTCCGCGCGCGCCGCGATACGATGCGGCCGGGCGACGTCTTCGTGCTCAACGCGCCCTATAACGGCGGCACCCATCTGCCCGACATCACCGTCATCACGCCGGTGTTTGCGCGCGATGCAAGTGCAGCACCCCCCACCCTATCCCTCCCCCTCAAGGGGGGAGGGGACGCTGTTGCCCGACCCAGCCAAGAAATCCCCTCCCCCTCGAGGGGGGAGGGTGAGGGTGGGGGTGACGAAGGTTCCCGCAGCAAGAGCGAACCCAACCCCGTCCTCTTCTACGTCGCGTCGCGCGGGCATCACGCCGATATCGGCGGCACCACGCCGGGCTCGATGCCGGCAACCAGCCGCGTCGTCGAGGAAGAAGGCGTGCTGATCGATAATTTCGTCCTGGTCGAGAAGGGCCGCTTCCGCGAACCCGAACTGCGCGCGCTGCTCGCCTCCGGCCAATATCCCGCGCGCAATCCCGATCAGAACGTCGCCGACATGCAGGCGCAGATCGCCGCCAACGCGCGCGGCGTGCAGGAACTCCGTCGCATGGTCGCCCAGTTCGGGCTCGACGTGGTCGCGGCCTATATGGGCCATGTCCAGGACAATGCCGAGGAACAGGTGCGCCGCGTGCTCGATGTCATGAGCGACGGGCGCTTCGTCTACGAGATGGACGACGGCGCCGTGATCGCGGTCACCGTCTCGGTCGATCACGCGAACCGTTCGGCCAAAGTCGATTTCACCGGCACCAGCGCCCAGCTTTCGACCAATTTCAACGCGCCCTCGGCCGTCTGTCGCGCGGCCGTGCTCTATGTCTTCCGCACGCTGG
The DNA here is from genome assembly GCA_040902645.1 of Dongiaceae bacterium. GTDB lineage: Bacteria > Pseudomonadota > Alphaproteobacteria > Dongiales > Dongiaceae > JAWXBK01. The sequence goes on from JBBDWW010000303.1 coordinate 12,542, forward strand.
TCGACGACGACATTCCGATGAACGAGGGTTGCCTCAAGCCGCTCGAGATCGTCATTCCCGACGGCTCGATGCTGAAGCCCGCTTATCCCGCCGCCGTCGTCGCCGGCAATGTCGAGACCTCGCAATGCATCACCGATGCGCTCTACGGCGCGCTCGGCGTCATGGGTGCCTCGCAGGGCACGATGAACAATCTCACCTTCGGCAATGCGCGCTATCAGTATTACGAGACGATCTGCGGCGGCTCGGGCGCGGGCGCCACATTCGACGGCTGCGATGCCGTGCACACGCACATGACCAACTCGCGTCTGACCGATCCCGAAGTGCTCGAATGGCGCTTTCCGATCCTGCTCGAAAGCTTCGCGATCCGGCGCGGCTCGGGCGGCAACGGCGCGCATCGCGGCGGCGACGGCGCGATCCGGCGTCTGCGTTTCCTCGAGGCGATGACCGCCTCGATCCTCTCCGGCCACCGCCGCGTGCCGCCTTACGGCATGGCGGGCGGCGAACCGGGCCAGGTCGGGCGCAACTACGTGCAGCGCGCCGATGGCACGATCGACGAACTCGGCCCCACGGCCGAAACGCCGATGGAGCCGGGCGACGTCTTCGTCATCGAAACCCCCGGCGGCGGCGGCTACGGCAAGGCGGCGGTTCGGAAACAGGCGGCGGAGTAGCGCGCGGCCGCGCGATTCAAAATTGAAACCCTCGCCCCCCTTCAGGGGGAGAGGGAAGGGTGAGGGGGCGTCACCATCTTACCCTCGCCGTTCTCTTTGCAGTCTCTCGATACCCACTAAATGTCATCGCCGGACTTGATCCGGCGATCCAGGGTTGCGGAACCGCGATCTTGTTAAGTTCAATGATGCAATGAAATTATGGTGTCCAATTGAGGAACGCGTTTTCGGGGCGGGAGTTCAAAAGTGATGATCCCGCGCTCTTTCATTGCATTGACAAGTGCTTTGATCTGGGTGGCTCGTATAGGGACATTTTCAAGAACATTGATGAAAAGCTGACTAAAGGTGAGAGGTCCCGAATTGGTCAACTGAGTAACGATACGAGTTTGTGCTTCTTGCCGAAAACTCGAACACCCAATTCCCGCCACATCCTGCTGCATCGCGGCAATCACATCTTCAGAGAATAGACTAACTTGATCGCCGCCTTCGTTGCGCAACCTACCTCGAGTTTCTATTTCGCGTAGTTCGACAGCAGCTTGAACATCTCGGAATACCTCAAGTCCCTTCGCTGAATGAGTGCCGAGTAATAATCTCATTTTCACGCGTTGTTCGCGCGGTTTAAGGATAGGAAAATCGGGTAAGTAGGTCGCCGCCCCCATCGCTTTTATCTTGCGCCTGAGGAGGTAAAGCACCCGTGTCTCGTTGGTCCAGTCCACGGGCAAATTATTGAATTCATCGGCCCAGTCAGGGTCCGCGAGGAAGCGGCCGAATGAGGCGGCTACGTTCGAGTATTCGGCGTGTCGATTGACGTGCTCTGCCATAAAATTAAGCAGAAACTCACCCTTCCGATCCCGCAAAAACTCTAGGATCGGTTCAGAACGGATGTTCCATCCTGTCGGATCAATAAACGTGAATGTAAATCCATCGCGACAAACGTCGGCGATATCACGCAGACGGTCCTCGAAGGAGCCATGAAACACCCGTATGTCAAACTGCTTATGTTTATCGGCGTACTGACAGAGCTGGGTAAAGGGACCAATTTGGCGCTCACAGAAGCAGAATCTGATTCGCAGTCCAGCAACGCCGCTCCTACCCAGAGCGGCGCGAACTGATTCCAAGGTAGTCAGAGCTTGGTTAAACGATGCATCGGAGTACTTTTCGTCCAATACGCGCCATGGTCCGGCAAATGCATCTACAAAATTGAAAATAGGCGATCGACTCTGAAGAATCTTGTATGCGGCGGACTGAAGGTATTGAGTCAGGAACAGGTGCTTGATGAAAGATTGTTCCCTCCCATGATAATTTTCTAATCCAGGGATCAAAGTGGGGGCCTATCTTTGCAATGATCTAAGCAACTCTTTGGGCACGATTTGCCAGGGAAAACCGTTCCATTCCTCGCCTTCGAGGAGTCGTCCGCCTGACTTTGGCCTGGCTCCACCCCATTGTTTAAAAAAGAAAGCAACTTCGGCAGCTTGGCATCGGTCGCGCAGGTCAACGGCCCATGATACAGCCATTGGCCGAGCACGTGGACCACTTTCACCACCTACGATCGCCCATGCAATACCCGACAAATTCACCTCACCAATAGGTCCTAGAAGAGGCTCAAACGAAATAAAACGTGCGGTGGAGTTAATCTGCCGCAGATGGTCGATGCGGCCTTTATGCGCAGCGTCTTCGACTGAAACGCCAAGCCATATGTGTGAAGGTACGGACGAGTGCAAATACCGTTGGCGAACATAGTTTCGCATCAGAGAGCTACGCTTGGTTAGGATTTGGTAAACATGCCAATTGGCCGCCTCCATTACGTCAAAAACCTGATCGATGTAGTTACGCTCAATGCTTTTGTGAAAAAGATCGCTCATGGAGTTCACAAAAATCATGCGTGGTTTCTTCCATGCTGTCGGCTGCTCCAGTCGTGATGGCCACAGGCGTAAGTCAAAACCCTGCTCGTAAGGATGGCCTTTAATGCCGCGCCAACGTTCAGCAAACCGTTCAGCGTAGCAGTTGTCACAACCAGGACCGATCTTCGTGCAACCCGTAACAGGATTCCACGTCGCGTCGGTCCACTCGATTTCTGATGCCTGTCCCATGGTTGATCTCTTTTCTCAGTACGATTTTGGGCCGCTGATTGAAACCACACACCTCACCCATTCACCTTCCCCTCCACCTCCGGCACGCTGCGGAAGCCGATCGCGATACGGTTCCAGCCGTTGATGACGACGATCGCCATCGTGAGCTTCATCATCTCTTCTTCCGAAAATTCCCTGCGCGCCTGCTCGTAGGCATCGTCCGGCGCGCCGGTCTCCGCGATGAGCGTCAGCGCCTCGGTCCAGGCGAGCGCCGCCTGCTCGCGCGGCGTATAAAGCGGCGCCTCGCGCCACGCGCTCAGCAGATAGATGCGCTCCTCGCTCTCGCCGGCCTTGCGCGCATCGACCGTGTGCAGCTTCAGGCAATAGGCGCAGCCGTTGATCTGCGAGGCGCGCATCTTGACCAGCTCGAGCAGCGAGAATTCGAGTCCACATGTCGCGACATAGTCCTGCAGCTTGAGCATCGTCTTGTAGGCATCCGGCGCTGCCTTGATGTAGTTCATGCGTTCTTTCATCGGTTCCTCGTCTCGGATGACAGCGTTGATCGACGCGGCGGCAGCGCCGGCGCGGTTATAGGGAGTCTGGCTTCAGTCGCGGCGCCGTGCAACGGCTTCCCGCTGCCCGACGGTTCCGCGCGCAGCAGCCGGATCAGCGCTTGCCGTCGAGCTCGAACGAGATCTTCGCGTTCACGCGATAGCTGACGATTTTGTTCTTCTCGACCGTGGCCGATTGCTCCTGGATCCAGATCGAGCGGATGCCGCGCACCGTTTTCGATGCGTTCTTGACGGCCGTCTGGGCCGCGTCTTCCCAGCTCTTTTCGGAATCGGCGAGAACTTCGATGACCTTGAGCATGGTCTTGATCTCCCTTGGTTCAAGCGGACGCAGTCGCGCGGCTCCAAGAGGGTTCTCGGTGCCGGCGCTCGCCGGCAGCAACGACGCTAGCATGGCGCGATGCCGTCGTCTTGCGGGAAGGGGTCGCGCGCGCCGACATGTTGCGCGACGATCGTCGCCCGCCCCGATTTTTGACGCGCTCGCCGAGCTCGCTGATCGCGCGGGCGAATTGCCGGCCATCCGGCGCTCCGCTACGGTGCGGCGATGCCGCGCCCGATCAAATCCATCGCTCTGCTGATCGATCCCCAGCTCAAGATGACGCGGGGTGCGTTCCTGCGCCGCATCGTCCAGGATTACTGGCGGCCGTCCGGGCGGCGGGTGCGCGCGCAGGCGCCCTACGAGTTGTCGCCGAAGGGTTTCGACGCCGCGATGGTGCATGTCGATCTCACATTCATCCCGCCGGTGTTCTCGGAATGCGCGGCGCTCTATCCGGTCGCGCTCAATGGGCGCGTCACCGACATCTCGAAGCGCCGCATCTGCACGACGCTGGTCGGCCCCGACGATTCCTATGACGGGCCGGTGATGGTGAAGACGGACCTCAACCATCGCGGCCGGGTCGAACAGCGCTGGCGCGGCTACCAACCGCCGGACCTGAGCTGGGTTCTGCCGACCGGCGCCTATCGCGTGTTCGATCGCAAGCGCGACGTGCCAACGCGGGTCTGGTCCGAACCGGCTCTGGTGGTGCAGCGCCTGCATGTGCAGCGCATCGGCGATCGCTATCAGTTGAACCAGTGGTTCTTCCTCGGTGATCGCGACATCGTCTCGGTCTGGGAGAGCAGCGAGCCCTATGTAAAGCGCGAGACCGTCCTCCATCGCCCGCCTTTCTCCTACGAGGTGCCGGATGCGATTCGCCGCCGCCGCGCCGAGCTGGATTTCGATTACGGCAAGTTCGACTACGTGATCGAGGACGGCGAGGCGGTGTTGCTCGATGCCAACATGGCACCGGACAACGGCATCGCGATCGACAACGAGCGCTGCGCCATCATCTGCGAGACCCTGGCCGCCGGGATCGACGCCTTCGCGCGCTAGGGGCGGGACGGGCGATCGGCCGCTCCGATTTGTCTTGACAATAATTGCGTAATATGCGTTACTGTTGCCGTCCGTGGGGCATACGAAATCGAGGAACCGGGCGCGTCATGACCGCCCGCCTTGCGTAAGCCCAAAATCGCTGCACGGCTGAGCCGTGCCATCCCCGTTCGGCCCGCCCGGTCAGGCAGGCCTCCCCGATCGCGGGCATCCGCGCGCCCCGGTTCGAAAAAACCGCAACGCGCAGCGACCGGGACCCGGCACCGCCCACAGCGGCGCCGGACCACCAAGGCCCTGACGGGTTCGGAGATCCGTCGGGATGGTGCCCGCCAAGGTCGAGGTTCAAGTCGCAGCTTCGGATGCGCACCCGTCGGGCCGAGAACGCCCGGCACACACTGTGGAGTCCGGTCCGCCTTTCTCATGAAAGCCCGACCGGCACCGGATGGCGCGGCTCTGCCGTGCAGCGAGCAGAAAACGGACACAGTCGGACGAGAACGAGACGAAACAGGATCGGAGTGACACGAATGCGATAGGATGCGATTCCATCTCCCAGTCCGGACCGCCGCGCGAACCGCATGCACGACCTTCTCCTCGAAACGCTCGGCAGCCTCAGTCCCTGGGCGATGGTTTATGCCGTAGTCGTCGTGTTCATGGGCGGCGTGCTGCGCGGCTATACCGGATTCGGTTTTGCGCTCGCGGTCGTGCCGCTGTTGAGCCTGATCCTCTCGCCGGCCGAGATCGTGCCGGCGGTGGTCGCGATCGGCATTCCCGCCGGCCTGCTGCTGGTCGGCAAGATCGCGCGCATTGCCGATTGGCGCTCGACGATCATGCTCGCGCTTGGCGCGATCCCCGGTCTGCCGATCGGCGTGCTCGCGCTCGCGAATCTCTCGGCCGATGTGATGCGCGCGATCATCGGCCTGATCGTGCTGATCGCCGTGTTCCTGCTCTGGCGCGGGTTTCGATTCGCCGCACCGCCGCCGCGTCGCGCGCGTCTCGGTCTCGGCTTTCTCTCCGGCATGATTAACGGCGCGACCGCGATGGGCGGCCCGCCGGTCATCATTTACTATCTGGCCTTGCCCGGTGAGGTCGCAATCGGTCGCGCGTCGATCCTGGTCTTCTTCTTCTTTCTCTCGATCGCGACGACGACCAGCGCCGGCATCGCCGGCTTGCTTACGCCGCGCGTGCTGGTCTGGGCGGCGCTGATGCTGCCCTGCTTCTTCATCGGAAGCTGGCTCGGCGATCGCGGTTTCGACAAAACCGGCGCCGGCACCTATCGCCGCATTGCGATGATCGCGCTGGCGCTGGTTGCGGTTGTCGCGATCGCGCGTGCCGTCGTCGGCCTCGTCGATGTCTGACGCGTCAGCCGAAATAGATGAACAGCAGATAGACCGAGGTCGCCGCGATCATCAGCCAGGTCAGCAACTGCCCGACACCGCGCGGCACCGGTACCCCCGTGCCATCCTTGATCCCGAGCGGATGAATGACGCGGCCCGCCACCAGCGCGATGCCGGCTGCATGAATGAACCAGCCGACCGCGCCGCCGGCCGAGGCCAGCCCCAGCAGTATCAGCCCGAGCGGGGCGTATTCCGCGAAATTGCCGAAGCGACGGATCGCGAACATCAGCTCGCGGTCGCCGCCATCGCCGAACAGGATCTTCTTCTTGCCGCGCAGCATGGTCACGTTGACCGACAGCACGAGCGCAATCAGGCCGAGCAGGCCCGCATAGAGCAGAACCGGAGCCATCGCCATCCTCCCTCGAATCGGAGCCGGCGCCGCAGCGACGTCGGCGCGCCGATTCTACGCCCGATGCGGCGGCGGCGAAATGCCGGTCCCGCGGCCAGCGAGCGATGCGGCCCCGATCAGCGGTGGATGGCGCTTATCTTCTGCGCGGGCCGATCAGGCCGATGATCGCCCCGGCCACCACGAGCGCCGCCAGCGCCTCGCTGCCGTCGATCACGGTGAGCGTCGTGTCGCGCCCGGCCCAAATGTTGGGAATGGCATGCATCGGCAGCGCCAGCAGCAGCCACAACAGAAAGCCCCATTTGACGCCCTCGCCGAAACCGCCGACCGCGCCGCGATTGACGATCAGCGACAGCAGGATCGCGATCGCAAGCGCCGACAGGACGGACACGATCATCGGTGCGGTCATGCTGCCGGGTGCGCCGGCCGCTTCCGGCGGTATGCCGACCGCTGCCATCCATTGCGCCTGGAACAGGAAGCCGTACCAGAGGAACCCGATCGCCATCTGCGCGACGATCGCGAGGAGGACGGCAAGCCAGTTGATGCGCGCTGTCATGGGAATTCTCCATCCATCGTTCCGATGGCGGGAAGCTTGGAATCAATTCCCGATGGCGAGAAGTAAATTCGCCGTGTGCCGCGCGATCACCAGCTCCTCATCGGTCGGTACGACGTAACATTTGACGCGGGCGTTTGCGGTCGAGAGCTCTGCATCGTTGCGCGCGTTGGCGGTTTGGTCGATCGCAAGCCCGAGCCAGGCGAGGTCGCGCACGATCGCAGCGCGTACCGCCGCCGCGTTCTCGCCGATGCCGCCGGTGAAGGCGAGGGCATCGATGCCGCCCAAGGCGGCGACCAGCGATCCGGTCTCGCGCACGATCCGATAGCAGAAGAAATCGACCGCCTCTTTCGCCGCGGGCGCGTCGCTCGCGAGCAAAATCTTCATGTCGGCGCTGATGCCCGACATGCCGAGCAGGCCCGAGCGGTTATAGAGCAGGTCTTCGATCGCGGCCGCATCCATGCCGCTGCGCATCAGATGGATCAGCGCGCCGGGATCGACCGATCCCGAGCGCGTCGCCATCGCGAGCCCGTCCAGCGTCGAGAAGCCCATCGTGGTCGCGATGCTTTTGCCGTCGCGGATCGCGCACATCGAACAACCGTTGCCGAGATGCGCGACGACGAGGCGCGCAGGCAGCTTGCCCTCGGCACGCAGTCGCCCGGTCACATAGTCATAAGAGAGCCCGTGAAACCCGTAACGCCGGAGCCCCTGCGATTCGTATTCGCGCGGCAAACCGAGCCGCGTCGCGAGCGCGGGTTGCGTCGCATGAAACGCGGTGTCGAAACAGGCGACCTGTCTGAGATCCGGCCGCTGCACCGCGAGTGCGCGGATCGCCGCGAGATTATGCGGCTGATGATGCGGTGCCAGCGGTGCGAATGCGGCGAGCCGCTCGATGGTCGCCGCATCGAGCAAGGCAGGGACCGTGAATTCGCCGCCGCCGTGCACGACGCGATGCCCGATGCCGGCGAGACCCGCATCGAGTCTTGTCGCCGCGAGCCAGTCGAGCAGCGCCGCGATCGCGCCTTGATGATCGCGCACGTTTGCAAGATCGGGGCTGCCGCTCGTTTCAATTTTCCCTCCCCCCTTGCCGCGCCGCGCTCGGGCGCGGCTTAACGACGATCCCTTGGCGGCCGCGGCAGACCGCGGCGTGAGGGGGAGGG
>JBBDWW010000304.1:0-2978 GCA_040902645.1 Dongiaceae bacterium
CAATGCAAGAGACGGGTGACGCCATGCGAAATGCCGCGGCGACACGAATTCTGGTGGTAGGGGCGGGACCGACCGGATTGACCGCGGCGCTGGAGCTGGCGCGACGCGGTTTCAATCCGCGGATCGTCGATGCCAGCCCGGAATTGTCGCCCGACAACCGCGCGGTCGGCATCAATGCCCGCAGCCTGGAAATTCTCGAAGCTTCCGGCACGACCGAGCAGTTGCTCGCCGCCGGCTCGCGGATCGTCCGGGCCGATTTCTGGATCAAGGGCCGCATCGCCGGCGTGATCGATTTTTCGCGGATCCGTCACCGGCACAACTATTTGCTTGCTCTGCCGCAGGACGTGACCGAGCGCATTCTGATCCAGCGGCTCCTCGAATTCGGCGTGACCGTCGAGCGCCCGGTGGTGGCGCGATCCGTGGTCGAACTCGGCGAGGCGGCTTCCGTGGTGCTCGACGAGGGATTTCGCAAAACGGTGGAACCCTATGGCATCGTGATCGCCGCGGACGGCGCCGGCAGCATGATCCGACACGCGGCGGGCATTCCTTTCGAGGGGTTCGAATCTGAAAATTTCTGGAGCATCGCGGACTACGTGATCGAACGCTGGCCCTACGACACCGGCAGTCTCAATCTGTTTCTCAACGGCAGGGGGCATTTCGGACTCGCCGTCGGGGTCGGCCAGAATCGATATCGCTTCGTCGCCAACACACCGCAGGCGCGGTTTCAGGTCCCTGGCGAATACTCGGTGCGTCAGGCGCTGCGCGAAGCGATCGTCAAGATCCAGGTGCGCCAGGCCAAACGTTTCCAAGTGAAAAATCGTGTCTTCCTGGCGGGTGATGCGGCACATGTTCATTCGCCCATCGGCGGGCGCGGCATGAACCTGGGCATCGAGGATGCTGCCGTGCTGGCGCAGCTGCTCGAAGAAGACCGGCTGCAGCGTTACACGCAACTGCGCCGGCTGGCCGGCGCTACGGCCATCAGCCTCAGCGAACGGATGGTGCGGCTGGTCGAGGAAACGCATCCGGTCGAGATCGCGATCCGCAACGCCGTGCTGCCTTTGGCGTCGAAGCTCCCCCTCATGCAGCGGCGCTTCGTAGCGCGGATCGTGGGTTTGGGCTAGCCTTCGCCCCGATCCGATCACCCAGGGGGATTCCATGCTCAAGCGCTTCAATCCGGATACCGTTGTTAAACCATTTTCGAACTATTCGCAGGGCGTCACGGCACCAGCCAGCGCGCGCTGGCTCTATGTTTCCGGCCAGGTCGGGGCCAAACCCGATGGCTCGATCGAAAAGGGATTTGAAGCGCAGGCGGCGCGCTGCTGGTCGAACATCATAGCGATCCTGGCCGCGGAAGGTATGGGACCTGCAGACATCGTGAAGAACACGGTCTTCATCACGAACGCTGCCGATGTGGCGAAATCGCGTGTCGCCCGCGATGCGGCGATGCAGGGGCATGCCTGCGCCTCGACGTTGGTGGTCGTTTCGGCGCTGGCGCTGCCCGAGCTGGTGGTCGAGATCGAGGTCGTCGCAGCGAAATAACGTCGTGCGGTAGCGTCGCTACTGGTCGATGCCTTCGGCCTTCAGCGTCGCCTGATAGGCGGGACGGGCTTTCACGCGATCGACCAGCCCCTTGAGATGCGGATAGGATGCCGGCGGCTTCGCGAGCTTGCGCGACCAGCGAGTCAGCATCGTCAGATAGATGTCGGCTGCGGTGCAGCGGTCGCCGAGCAGATATGGGTGGCCGCCGCTCGCGATCGCGCCATCGATATGCGCCCACATATCGCCAAGGCGCTTTTCGGCCATTTGCACCATCTCGCGCCGGCCACTGTCGCTCTCCATGTAATGGTCGGCATGCCAATAATGCATGTGCTCTTCCTGAACCGTATTGGTCAGGTACATCATCCATTGCAGGAACTTTGCGCGCTGCGGCGAGCTCGGTGCGGGAACCAGCTCGAGATGCGGGTAGCGCTCGCAGAGATGGAGCGTAATTGCTGCCGACTGGTGCAGTACCAGGTCGCCGTCGATCAGCACCGGAACCCGCGCATGGGGATTGATTTTGAGAAACTCGGGATCGAATTGCTCGCCCTTGTCGAGGTCGATCACGATGAACTCGTGCGGGGCATTCGCTTCCATCAGCACGACATGTGGGGTCATGCTAGCCGCGCCCGGATTGCCATAAAGGCGGTACATTGCCGCTCCCCTGTCAGGCGCTCTTCTTTCGTTTGCCAGCCGCACGGCGCCCGAGATGATGTGCAAGGAAGGCCCCGGTATAACTTTCGGACACCTGCACGACCTCTTCCGGCGTGCCGGCGGCGACAATGTGACCGCCCCCGTCGCCGCCCTCCGGGCCGAGATCGATGATCCAGTCCGCAGTCTTGATGACTTCGAGATTATGCTCGATCACCACCACGGTGTTGCCCTGTTCGACCAGCCGGTGCAGCACCTGGAGCAATTTGCGCACATCCTCGAAATGCAGGCCAGTGGTCGGTTCGTCGAGAATATAGAGCGTCCGGCCTGTCGCCCGCCGTGACAGCTCCTTGGCGAGTTTGACGCGCTGCGCCTCGCCGCCGGAGAGCGTGGTCGCCGCCTGGCCGACATGGATGTATCCGAGCCCGACTTCCTGCAACATTCGCAGCTTCTCGCGGATCGCCGGCACGGCCTTGAAGAAATCGACACCATCATCGACGGTCATATCGAGCACGTCGGCGATCGATTTGTCCTTGAAGGTGATGTCCAGCGTCTCGCGATTGTAGCGCTTGCCCTTGCAGGTGTCGCACTGCACGTAGACGTCAGGCAGAAAATGCATCTCGATCTTGAGCAGGCCGTCGCCTTCGCAGGCCTCGCAGCGCCCGCCCTTGACGTTGAACGAGAATCGACCCGGCTTGTAACCGCGCGCGATCGATTCCGGCAGCCCGGCGAACCAGTCGCGGATCGGCGTGAAGGCACCGGTATAGGTTGCCGGATTCGAGCGCGGGGTT
>JBBDWW010000305.1:0-2898 GCA_040902645.1 Dongiaceae bacterium
CGATCCGCCGCCGGATCGCGCTCGGCCGGGTCGCCCCAGCCGCCACCGCCTGCCGCATCGAAGCGGATGACGTCGCCCGCCTGGAGGGCGAGGCCGTAGATCTTGCTCTTGAGCTTCTGTGCCGAGGCGCTGTCGGGATTGAGCACGATCCCCGCCGGGCGGCCCGGCTCGCCGCCATCCCAGCCCCAGGGGCGGGTGTCGGGCCGGGTCTGCTGGACATAGGCGCCCATGATGCATTTCGAGGAGAGCATCTGGTAATCGCGCCGGATCGCGAGCCCGCCGCGATGGCGGCCCCGCCCGCCCGAGCCGGGCACGAGCTCGGTGCGCAGCACGCGGAAGGGCGACAGCGTTTCCATCACCTCGGCCGAGAGGATCGCGCAATTGCCGCCATGGGTATCGACCGCGTTCATCCCGTCCGAACCGGCCGATCCGCCCATGCCACCGCCGATGATGTCGGAGATCACGTAATAAGGCTGGCTGCCGTCGTCGCGACGCATCGCAGGCCGGTCGTCGAAACCGCCGGCCGCGAAGGTCGGGAATGCAACCTGACAACCGGCCGAGGCGCGGGTCGGCGCCAGCGGCGCCATCGCGCGGAGCACGCAATCGGCCAGCATCTGTTGCGTCAGATGCCGCACCGAAACCGCCGCCGGTCGATCGGGATTGAGCACCGAACGCGACGGCACCTTGAGCGTGACCGGGCGGTTGCAGCCCTCGTTCTGCGGAATGTCCGGTGCTACGATGCATTTGACCGCGTAATGCACCATCGAAAGGGTCGAGGCGATCGGATTGTTGAGCGCGTTGTCGCGCTGCGCGCTGGTGCCGGCGAAATCGACGGTCAGTTCCTCGCCCGCAACGGTGACCGCAACCTTGATCCGGATCGGATCGTCGGTCGAGACATCGTCCTCCATCAGGACTTCGGCCTCGTAGACGCCGTCCGGCATGTCGGCAACGACGCGCCGCATATAGGTCTCGGCATAATCGAGGCAGGCCCCCGTAAGCGCCGCGGCCTCGTCGCTGCCATAGCGCTTCCAGAGATCCGCGATGCGCCGCTCGCCGGTGCGGCAGCCCGCGATCTGCGCACGCAAATCGCCGAGATTCCCGCGCGGATCGCGCACGTTTGCGGCGACGATATCGAAGATCGCCTGCACCGGTTCGCCGCCATCGACCAGCCGCAGCGGCGGCAGGATCAGGCCTTCGGCGAACACTTCCAGATTGTCGGCCGCTTCCGTGCCGGGAATCTTGCCGCCGATATCGACGTGATGGGCGATCGTCGAAGTAACCGCGACCAGCTTGTCGTCGACAAAGACCGGACTGAACAGCACGATATCCATCGTATGCGTGCAGCCCTTATAGGGGTCGTTGCACACCATCACGTCGCCCGGCTTCCAGGTCTCGCGCGGGATCGCCGCATACATATGCTGCAAGGCCGTCGACATGATGCCGAGCTGGGCGGGAATGGTTTTGGCCTGCGCCATCATCTCGCCGTCCGGCGTGAACAGGCCGCAGGCATAGTCGTACATATCCCAGATGATCGAGGAATAGGCGGCGCGGCGCAGCGCCATCGACATTTCCTCGGCGATGCCGACCAGCGCACGCTGGAACACATCGCGCGTGATCGGATCGACATTGGCGCTGCCGCGATGGGCAGCGGGGCGGGCACGGGCGAGTACGTTCATCGTCGTTACCTCCGCTTCGATCTTACGCGGATGACCCCGCTCGGGTCCACGACGGCCGCCTGATCGGGCAGCACCAGGACGGTCGAGTCGCGTTGCGTCACGATCGCGGGCCCCTCCAGCGCGTGGCCCGGCAACAGGGCGTCGCGGCGATAGACCGGGCAGTCGATACGGCCGCTGGTGCGGTCGAAATAGACTTTGCGGCGCGCCGCCGGCTCGGCCGGACCCGTCGCCCATTTCTCGCCGCGCGGCAAAGCCGGTCGGCCCATGCGCCCGAACCCCTCACCGCGCAGATTGACGAACTCGACCGGTTCGTTCGGATCGGCATGGCCGTAGGACCGCTCGTGCATCGCGTGGAACTCGCCCGCCAGCGCTGTCTTGTCGAACCAGCCCGCACCCTGCGCATCGGGTAGCGGAATCTGCAATTGATGGAACTGACCGAGCGCACGCATGTCGGCATGGAAACGGAAATAACGATCGCGCGGCTTCACGCCGTCGCTTTCCAGCGCGGCATCGAGCTCGGCGCGCAAGGTCGCAAGCCGGCGACCCAGTTCCGCCTCGTCCGACTTGGCGAGCGTCATCTGCCAGGCGGTCTGCGTCGAATGGCGGATATCGGTCAGCAAGAGGCCGAGCGCACAGAAGACGCCGGGATGCGCCGGTGCGATCACCTCCGCCATGCCGAGCTCGCGCGCCATATAGGCGCCGTAGATAGGACCAGCACCACCGAAGGCAAGCAGCCCGAAGCCCCGCACGTCGTGGCCGCGTTCGACCGAGAGCGTGCGGATCGCCTGGATCATGTTGGCATTGGCAACCGAGATGATGCCGAACGCCGCTTCTTCGATATTGAGCCCGAGCGGTTTCGCCACGGCGCGCTCGACGGCGCGATGCGCGGCATCCGCATCGAGCCTGATCTCGCCACCCAGAAACTCGTCGGGATGAATCAATCCCATCACGACCGACGCATCGGTGATGGTGGCCGCTTCGCCGCCCTGGCCATAACAGGCCGGGCCCGGCACCGCGCCCGCCGAATCGGGACCGACCTGCAGCGCACCGCCGACATCGACCCGTGCGATCGAACCGCCGCCGGCGGAGATCGTTTCGATGTCGAGCGTCGGCAGCCGGAGCGGTTGACCGGCAAGGTGCCGGCCCTGAATCATGCTCGGCTTGCCGCCGATGATGGTCGAGAAATCGGCCGAGGTGCCGCCCATGTCGAAGGTGACGAGAT
>JBBDWW010000306.1:0-2895 GCA_040902645.1 Dongiaceae bacterium
GATCGCCGCATCGGCATTCGGACGGTTGACACCGACATCGTCGATCACGATCGCGATCATCGCCTTACCCTGTGCATCGACCGGCGGCAGTGCATTCGCAAGCCACGCACCAGACGAAGGGGTCGGCGCGGCCGGCAGCGCGACCGAGGCGAGATCGATCGGTGGCGCGACGGCCGCTGGTTCCGGCACGGATTCGGGTTCCGGCTGGGCGACGGGTTCGGGCAGAGCCGCGATGATATCGCCGATGCCCGGCTCTTCCGCCTCGACTTCTGGTGCGGGCGCCAATGCGGGCGCGACCGCCGATTCGGCAATCGTGACGCCCTTGTCGCGCTCATTGGCACCGACCGCATAAAGACCGATCGCGCCGGCGAGCAGACCGAGCGCGAACACGACGACGACCCAGACCAGCCGCTGCGACGAGGCACTGGCCTTGCGTCGCCTGGCCCCGCCAGCCTTGCCGGAGGAAGCGCCGAGCCCGAGCCGGGCCCACCAGGTCGCGAGCCATCCCTTGCTCTTGCCGCCCGCTTTGCGTCGCCGCGCGTTTGCCATCGAGGGTCATACTCCGTCTGGGATCGCCGGATAGCATGATTCGGGCCTGCCCCGCCGGCCGCCTTGCTTTCGCGGCCCCGGGCGACCTGATATAAACAGGCGGTGGCGGTGCTTCGGCGCTGCCTGAGAAACAGCCGGCAGTGCGCTGATATGTTTATCTTAATCGATAACTACGACAGCTTTACCTACAACCTCTACCATTATTTGGGCGAGCTGGGTGCGACGATGCGCGTCCACCGCAACGACCAGATCACGGTCGACGAGGTCATGCACGCGGCGCCGCAGGGCATTGTCCTCTCGCCCGGCCCCGGCACGCCGAACCAGGCCGGCATCTGCCTCGATCTGGTGAAGGCGGCCGCCGGCAAGATCCCGCTCTTCGGGGTCTGTCTCGGCCATCAGGCGATCGGCCAGGTCTATGGCGGCGATGTCGTGCGCGCGCCGACGCCGATGCACGGCAAACTGAGCAGCATCCGCCATAGCGGCACCGAGTTGTTCGAGAGCATCGACGGGCCATTCGTCGCGACGCGCTACCATTCGCTGATCGTCGAGCGCGAGACGTTTCCGGCCGCCCTCGAAGTCACCGCCGAGACCGATGACGGCATCGTCATGGCGCTCCGGCATCGCAAGCTTCCGCTCTGGGGCGTGCAGTTCCATCCGGAAAGCATCGAATCGCAGCACGGGCACCGCATCCTGGCGAACTTCCTCCGTCTCGCCGGACACAATGCGGATGCGCAGATGCTGCGCAAATCGGCGTAAAGGCCCCGCCATGACCACGACCGGCGATCTACGGCCGCTGATCGCGGCCGCGGCCACGGGTCGGCCGCTCACCGCCGCGCAGGCCGAACAGGCCTTCGACATCATGATGTCGGGCAATGCGACGCCGGCACAGATCGGCGGCTTCCTCATGGCGCTGCGCGTGCGCGGCGAAACCGTCGAGGAGATCACCGGCGCAGTGCGCGCGATGCGCGGCAAGATGACCCGGATCGCAGCGCCCGAGGGCGCGATCGATACGTGCGGCACCGGCGGCGACGCATCGGGCACCTGGAACATATCGACGGGTGCCGCCCTCGTCGTCGCAGCCTGCGGCGTTCCGGTCGCCAAGCACGGCAATCGCGCGCTCTCGTCCAAGACCGGTGCCGCCGACGTGCTCGCGGCGCTCGGCGTCAATATCGATGCCGACATCGCGCTGGTCGAACGCGCGCTCGGCGATGCCGGCATCTGCTTCATGATGGCGCCGCGCCATCACAGCGCGATGCGCCATGTCGGCCCGACGCGGGTCGAGCTCGGCACGCGAACCATCTTCAATCTGATGGGCCCGCTCTCGAACCCGGCCGGCACCAAACGCCAACTCATCGGCGTCTTCTCCGAGCAATGGCTCGAGCCGCTCGCGCATGTGCTGGCCGAGCTCGGCACCGAGCGCGCCTGGCTGGTGCATGGCTCCGACGGCATCGACGAGATCACGACGACGGGCCCGACCCATGTCGCCGAGCTGAGCGGCGGCCAAATTCGGCGTTTCGACGTCACGCCCGAAGAGGCCGGATTGCCGCGGGCGACCGCGGCCGATCTTAAGGGCGGCGATGCCGAGGCGAATGCGGCTGCGATCCGGGCGCTGCTCGGCGGGCAGCACGGGCCGTATCGCGATATCGTGCTGCTGAACGCGGCGGCGGCGTTGCTCGTTGCCGGCAAGACCCCGAACCTCAAGGCGGGCGTCGCGGACGCGGCCAAGGCAATCGACAGCGGCGGCGCCAAACGTGCGCTCGACCGGCTGGTCGCCGTCACCAACATGGCAGCCTGACATGACCGTATTGGCCGATACCGGCAAAGAGGACGTGCTCGCCCGCATCTGTGCCGAAAAGCGCGCGCATGTCGCGCGGCGCAAGATTGCGACGCCGGAAGCGGAACTGCTCGAACGCGCGGTCGCGGCGGAAGCGCCGCGCGGTTTCGCGAAGGCCCTGGCGCGTGCGCTCGCGGCCGGCCATTACGGGCTGATCGCCGAGATCAAGAAGGCCTCGCCGAGCAAGGGCGTGATCCGCGCCGATTTCGATCCCGCCGCGCTAGCGCGTGCCTATCGCAATGGCGGAGCAGCGTGCCTCTCGGTGCTGACCGACCAGCCGTTCTTCCAGGGCCGCAACGAATATCTCGCAGCGGCCCGTGCCGCGGTCCAGCTTCCGGTCCTGCGCAAGGATTTCATGCTCGATCCCTATCAGGTGCTTGAGGCGCGCGCGATCGGCGCCGACTGCATTTTGCTCATCATGGCCGCGCTCGACGATGCAATGGCCAAGGAACTGGAAGATGCAGCGGTCGAACTCGGCATGGACGTTCTGGTCGAAGTGCATGACGAAGCGG
>JBBDWW010000307.1:0-20124 GCA_040902645.1 Dongiaceae bacterium
GAACGGTTCTACGATCCGGCGTTCGATGCCGTTGACAGCGACATCGAACGCATCATCGAAACCGCGTGGAACGCGTACGATGAGTACCGGAAGAGCCCGCGCACGCGGCGCGCCGGTCGCGGCTTTGCCGAGCCGGACTACGAGCTTTCGATCGAGTGGCTGGAAGCGCGCCGGCAAATTCGCGCCGCCGAACGCGAGCAGAAGAAACGTCACGCACCCTCGCGCATTCTGATCGTCAATGGCTCGGCGCGCAGCGACCAGACCTGTCCGGGCGAGATGTCGAAAACCTGACGGCTTGCGACGATCGCCGGCGACATCGTGCGGCGACAGCGCGGTTTCGAGGTCGAGCTGCTCGATCTCAGCCGGCTCACCTCGGAATTCGGCCGTCACATTCATCCCTGCAAGGCTTGTGTCTCGACCGCGATGCCCCTCTGCCACTGGCCCTGTTCCTGCTATCCCAATCATGCGCTCGGCCAGACCGACGACTGGATGGCCGAGATCTATCCGAAATGGGTCGCAGCATACGGCGTGATGATCCTCTCCCCGGTCAACTGGTATCAGGTGCCGGGCCCGCTCAAGCTGATGATCGATCGCCTCGTTTGCGCCGATGGCGGCAATCCCGATCCGACATCGACGCGCGGCAAAGACTCCAAGCGCGCGAAGGCGCTGGAACTCGCCGGCTGGCCCTATCCGCGCCATCTCGCGGGCCGGGTCTTCTCGGTTGTCGTGCATGGCAATGCCGCGGGCGTCGAAACGTTGCGCCGCAATCTCGCGGACTGGCTCTCCGATATCGGCCTCATTCCCGCGGGCCATGCGGCGCTGCTCGATCGCTATGTCGGTTATTACCGGCCCTACGCGACCAGCCACGCCGATCTCGATGCGGATCAGGCCCTTCAGGACGAGGTGGGTAATGCGACGCACACGCTCGTGCGCGCCGTGACAATGATGAGGCGCGGCGACATGAAACCGGCCGATGCCGATCTGGTGGAACCCCGTCCGAAATAGGCTCTCTGCAATCTTTTTCGCACGAGACCTGCTGCCTTTTGCGACGGCCGCCCTTGGTTCGCCATAACGGCGCCCTGTTAGCGCCGCTTGCCGTCGACCCCCGCCGGCGCCTAAGAGAGGCGGGTCGACCCGGATTTCCACGACACGGGGAGAGACGACATGCGCGGCATGCTCGCACGCGGATTTCTGACCTTACTGATTCTCATTGCAATAGTGGCGCCCGGCGTCGGGCCTGCGATGGCGGCCGAGGCGGGCCACGTTGTACGGCTAACCGGCGCGGCCGAGGTGATCGGCGTCAGCGGTGCCGTCCCGCTCGCATCCGGCAGTCCGATCCGGACCGGCGACCGCATTCGTACCGGATCGGACGCGCGTATCCAGATCGAGCTCGAAGGGGGTGCCGTGTTGACGCTCGGGGCGGACAGCGAATTGCTGATCCCGGCCCAGGCAGCGCGTTCGGTCAGCATTGTCGATCTGCTGCTCGGCATTGTCCGGGCCGTGCTGCCCGAAAGCGCCGGCAGCGGCTTTCTCGTGCGCGGTCGCACGGCGGTCGCCTCGGTCAGGTCGACCGAATGGATCGTCGAGACCTCGCCGGAGAACACCGCGGTATTTGCGATCGACGGCGAGGTTCAGGTCATCGGCACCGGCGGTTCGGTTACCCTGCAGCCGGGCGAAGGTACCGATGTGCCCTCAGCGTCGCCGCCCAGCGCGCCGAAACCGTGGGGCGCTGCTCGCGCCGGCGACGTTCTCGCCCGCACCGACGCACCGTGATCGATGCTTGACGGTGAGCGGCGCATGAACGCGCCGAGATCCGGGCCGCACTCGTGAAACCCGCGTTGCTGCGAACGCCGGGGCTGCCCGTTCGCCTCGCCGTTGCCGGACTTGCAGCGTTGCTGGTCGCGGGGATGTATCTCGGCTGGCGCGATACGGGTCTCTTTCGCGCGGTCGAGAGCCAGGCTTTGATGTTGCGTTTCGAGATGCGCGGCGTGCTCGAACCCGGCAATGACATCAGCCTGATCGTGATCGACGACGAGACCCTGGCTGAATCCGGGGGCTGGCCGGTGCCGCGGCATATGCTGGCGGCGCTTGTCGATAAGATCGCCGCCGACGGCGCCGGTATCATCGTGCTCGATCTGTTGCTGACCGATCTTGCGGGGCCGAACGACGGACTGACGCCTGGGCCGGGCGATCGGGCGCTGGTCGAAGCGGCGCGTCGCTTCGAGGGAAAGCTGCTCCTGCCGATCGCCTTCGTGCTCGGCGACGAATCGCCGGTCGGTAACGTGCCGGTCGATACGCTGGCGCCATACGCGTTTCGCCTGGTCGAGAGCCGGAAGGGAGTCGATAGCGCAGCGCCCGTGCCGCGCGGAGCGCTCGTGCCCTATGCGGCGCTGCGCGATGTCGGGCTGCTCGGTCATGTCAATCTCGGTCTCGACAATGATGGTCAGCTGCGCGCGATGCATCATGCGATCGGGGTCGGCGATCTCTATTTCCCCTCTCTGCCGATCGTGCTGCTGGCATTGCGCGAGGGCGTGCCGGTCGAAACGATGACGCTGCAATTGGGCAAGGGTATCCGCCTCGGCCATCGTCGTGTCGCAACCGCCGTCGACATGGCGCTGCCGTTCAATTTTCTGGGCCCCGCAGGCAGTTTCGATCAGCATTCGCTCGCATCGGTCTTGGCCGGCAAACTGCCGCCCGGTACCTTCCAGGATCGGATCGTGTTTGTCGGTGTCACGGCACTCGGCATTGGTGACGGATATTCGACGCCCTTCGGTATCCTGCCGGGCGTCGAGGCTCTGGCGACGGCGACAGACAATCTGCTCGAGAATCGGCCGCTGATCCGCGACGAACGCACGACGCTGATCGACCTCGCGGCGATACTGGCTCTCTCGTTGCTGATGGCGGCGCTGCCGCGTTTGCGGGGCGCTGCGACGGCCATCGTTGCCGGCGCGCTGGTCGTGCTGATCTGGCAGGGAATCGCTTATGTCGCGTTCCTGCAGGGACATTGGTGGCTCGATGCAACCTTTCCGGCGCTCGCCGCGATTCTCGCCGGTGCTGCGGTGCTGACCTTGTGGTTTACCGACGAGCGTCGTTTGCGCGCGGTGGCGGAGCAGGGTCGTGCCGCAATGGTGCCTTATGTCTCGCCGGTCTCGGCGGCCGGGCTCGATGCGGCCGACACGGGAACCGAAGCGCCGCGGCCGGCGGCGGTGATGTTTGTCGACATGGCCGGGTTCACCGCACTCGCCGAACAGCTCGATCCGCTCGGCACGCGCGATCTGTTACAGCGTTTCCGGACCCATGTCTCGGAGACGGCGGCGCGTCATCGCGGCGTGGTCGAGAAGTTCATCGGCGATGGTGCGATGCTTTTGTTCGGCTTTCCCGAGCCGGACCTGCAGGATCCGATCAACGCACTCGAATGCGCGCGCGATCTGGTCGAATCGCTGCCGTCCGCCGCGGGGGATGTCACGCCGGCGGATGGCTGGCGGCTGCATATCGGTCTGCATTATGGGCTGGTCACGCTGGCGAGGATCGGCGATCAGAACCGCGCCGAAATCACCGCGACTGGCGACACGGTGAATGTCGCAAACCGACTCGAAGCGGCGACCCGCGATCACGACGCCGCGGTTGCCGCCTCGGGCAGTATCGCCGAGGCAGTCCGGGCCGGCGGGCGCGCCGACCTTCTGACCGGGTTCCGGCGCCGGCCCGACGAAATCCTGCGCGGCCGGCAGGAGCCGATCGATTTATGGCTATGGTCCGGATCGGAATAACGGTCGCGCACGCGAAGCGGTCTTGACCTGACGGTGCGCCCGGCCGGTGCAGCCCCCGGCTCGGCGCCGTCGGCCGGGTTTGCTAGGCTCCGCCCGCCATTGGGGGAACAAGGGACGGGGTCATGGACGAACGAAAATTCAACATCGTGGGGTTGCTCGGTTTCGCGGTCTCGGGCATGTGTTTCGCGGCGGTCGGGTTACGGGCGGCGGACCCCTTGACCGTGGTCGGCAGCTTTATCTGGGTAGCGGCGTGTATCGTCTGGCTGGTGCCGCTGCTGTCCCGACCGAAAGCCTGAGCGGAAAGCCTGGGCGTCCGCGGTTCTCGGCCGCCTTGGCCGCGTGCTAGGCTAGCCTTGCGGTTTGATGTCGCAGGAACAAAGCGGTCATGCAGACAATTTTCGTCATGGTGAAATGCGAACCCGGGGCCGCCTACGAGGTGGCGGCGGAGGCGATCGATTCCATCGAGGAAGTGGCTGAAGTCTATTCGATTTCCGGCCAGTACGACCTGCTGGTCAAATTCCATCTGCCGAACGAGTTGGATATCGGGCGTTTCGTCACGGGCAAGGTCCAGACTCTGAAACTGGTTCGGGATACCTTCACGATCATGACATTCAACGCCTTTACCTGAGAGCCCCCGACCAACTATTGTCCCGGCCGCGACCCATCCTTTAGCCACATTTCGGTCACTGGATGTGTGCGCAGTCGTTAACCACATATCTGCAGCTCGGTCGGACGTTTCCGGACAGCCTGCAGGTACTTTGAGGAGGAAGAGCGCACGGCATTGCGACCGTGGTGTTTGCCGGTAGGCGAACCGAAGCCGCTGTTCCTTTCTTATTGTTATCGATGGCTTATCGGAACGGTCCGGGCTCCACGGGGTGCCCGGGGCGCCATATCTGCGCGAACGCCCCACAACAAGATCGCTGCTGCTCTCTAGAGAAGGCGACATGAAGGTATCCGACCTCATCATGGCCATTTTGACCGGTGGCCTGCTCTTGAGCGGCTGGTATATGAGCAATCGCGCGGTCGATGGGCCGGACTGGGACGGTCGCCTGCAGGGGCTTTCGTTCAGCCCGTTCCATTACGACCAAAGTCCGATCGACGGTTACGAACCGAGCCTTGCCCAGATCGAGTCCGACCTGGCCCTGCTTTCCAGCCGGGCTGCGGCGGTGCGCACCTATTCGACGACCGGCGTTCTGCGCGAAGTGCCGCGCCTCGCCGGCAAATACGGATTGCGGGTCATGGCCGGCGCCTGGATCGGCGATGGGCCCGCGCGCGATTCGATGGAACTCGACGCGCTGCTGGCCATCGATCGCGAGGTTCCGAACGTCGATCGGCTGATCGTCGGCAACGAGGCGCTGCTGCGCGAAGAGATCGACGTGCCGACGTTGATTTCGTATCTCGAACGCGTGCAGGCCGCAACCAACACCCCGGTCAGCACGTCCGAGCCGTGGCATGTCTGGATCAAGCATCCCGAGCTTGCCGCGCATGTCGACTTCATCGCGGTCCACATCCTGCCATTCTGGGAAGGCGTGCCGGTCGACAGCGCGCTCGATCATATCATGCGGCGTTATGCCGAATTGCGCGAGGCCTTCCCCGACAAGCGCATCGTGCTGACCGAAATCGGCTGGCCGAGCGACGGGCTGCAGCGCGGGCAGGCGGTGCCGTCGCTCGCCAATCAGGCCTGGCTGCTGCGCAACTTCCTTATCGAGGCGAAAATCCGCCAGATCGACTATTTCGTCATCGAAGCCTTCGACCAGCCCTGGAAAGAGGCGCTCGAAAGTGGCGTCGGCGCCTATTGGGGCATCTACGACGCCGACCAGCAACCGAAATTCTCCTGGGATGAACCGGTCCGCGACAATCCGAACTGGCCTTACTACGCCGCAGTCGCGGCGACGCTCGGCATGGCACTGACGCTGGCGCTGCTGAAGCGGCGCGGCTGGCTGCAGGGCGGCGGGCGGATGGTGTTGCTGGTGCTGGCGCAGCTCGTGGCGACGGCGGCGGTCATGGTCGCGTTCGCCTTCGACGGCCAATATCTCACGCAATTCGATATGGCGGTTCTCTCCGTGCTCGGGCCCGCGGCCCTACTGCTGCTGCTGATCGTGCTGACGGAAGGCCTCGAGCTTTCGGAGTGCCTTTCACTGCGCCGCCGAGGCGGGCGGGATTCCGGCACACCGGAAGCGATGGCGACATTGCCCAAGGTCTCGATCCATGTGCCCGCCTGCAACGAGCCGCCGGCGATGCTGATCGAGGTACTCGATGCGCTGGCGGCGCTCGACTATCCCGATTTCGAAGTGCTGGTGATCGACAACAACACACGCGATCCGGCTTTGTGGCGTCCGATCGAAGCGCATTGCGCCCTTTTGGGCGCGCGCTTCCGTTTCTTCCATCTGCCGAACTGGCCGGGCTTCAAGGCCGGCGCGCTGAATTTCGCGCTCAAGAACACGGCGCCCGATGCGGCGGTGATCGCGACGATCGATGCGGACTATATCGTGCGGCCCGACTGGCTGAGTGCTCTGGTCTGGAATTTCGCCGATCCGCAGGTGGCGTTGGTGCAGGGGCCGCAGGATTATCGCGACGGCACTGAGACCGTCTTCAAGCGCATGTGCTTCTGGGAATATGCCGGCTTCTTCCATCTCGGCATGAGCCAGCGCGATCGACACAACGCGATCATCCAGCATGGCACGATGGCGTTGATCCGCCGTTCGGCGCTGGAATCCGTCGGCGGCTGGGGCGAATGGTGCATCACCGAAGACGCCGAACTCGGCCTGCGTCTGTTCGAAGCCGGATGGGTTGCGCGCTATGTGCCGGAAAGCTTCGGTCGCGGCCTGATGCCGGACAGTCTGACGGCCTACAAGAAGCAGCGTTTCCGCTGGGCCTATGGCGCGATGCGCATTCTGCGCGCGCATTGGCGCTCGCTGCTGCCGTTTGGTCCGAGCAAGCTGACCAGTGCGCAGCGCTATAATTTCGTCGCCGGCTGGCTACCCTGGATCGCCGATGCGTTGCAGATGCTGTTCAACGTCATGGCGATCGTCTGGTCGGTCGGGCTCGTGCTGATGCCGAACTATGTCGAGCCGGCACTGCCGCTTTTCCTCACGGCTGCTCTGGCGCTGTTCGCCTTCAAGGTTGCGAAGACGATGTGGCTCTATATGATGCGCGTGCGTTGCGGCATCGGCGGCAGTATCGGCGCCGCGTTGGC
Source organism: Dongiaceae bacterium (assembly GCA_040902645.1). Lineage (GTDB taxonomy): Bacteria > Pseudomonadota > Alphaproteobacteria > Dongiales > Dongiaceae > JAWXBK01. The sequence continues at coordinate 6,964 of JBBDWW010000307.1, forward strand.
CGGTCTCGCTTTGTCGCACACGGTCGCGAAGGCGGTCTTCCGCGGTCTCTTCACGTCGCGGTTGCCCTTCTTCCGCACGCCCAAGATGGAGAACCGCCCTGCATTCGTGCGCGCGCTGGCCGGCGCATGGGAAGAGACGCTGATGATGGCGATGCTGATCGGCGCCGGCATCTATGTATGGCAGGGCCGCGGCTTCCTCGAGCCGGCGATTCTGCTCTGGGTGGTGTTGCTTGGGTTGCAAACGCTGCCCTATGCGGCGGCGCTCCTGCTCTCGATCGTGAACGCGCTCGGCGGCAAACGGAAGCCGCAGCGCCGGGCCGCGACCGAGCTGCGTCTCTTCCCCGATACCGGCCAGGCGTGAGCCGGGCAGGGATGCGGATCGGCGGATGGCACTCGCGATCGGGATCTCGCGCGCCGGAAAGATTGCACTCGCCGGTCTGATCGCGCTCGTGCTGATCGCCGGTTACTGGGCGTGGCTGGCGCGACCGCAGGCATTGCCCGATGCCCCGGCCGACCGCATCGCGTGCCTATCCTACGCACCGTTCCGTGGCGACGAGACGCCGTTCGATCCGAATTTATTCGCCGATCCGGCGCGCATCGAAGCCGACGTGAAGGCACTCGCGGCCCACACCGGTTGCCTGCGGACCTACAGCGTCGGTCAGGGGCTCGAAGCGGTCGTGCCCGTCGCAGCAGCGCAAGGTATCGAAATCCTGCTCGGCGTATGGATCGGCAGCGATCCCGCTGCGAACCGACGCGAGATCGTGACCGCGATGCGGCTCGCCAACGACTATCCCGACACGGTGCGGGCCATTGTGGTCGGCAACGAGGTGCTGCTGCGCCACGAATTGTCGGCCGAGCTTCTGGCGGATTTGATCGCCGAGGTCCGCGCCGGCGTGCCGGTGCCCGTCACCTATGCCGATGTCTGGGAATTCTGGCTCGCGAACCCGGCGCTCGCCGGCGAAGTCGATTTCATCACCATTCACATTCTTCCCTACTGGGAGGATGTGCCGATCGCGGTTGATGATGCCGTCAATCATGCCGCCGCGATCGTCGCCGAAGTCAGGGCGGTCCATCCCGATCTTTCCGTGCTGATTGGCGAAACCGGTTGGCCATCCGCCGGCCGCATCCGCGATGTCGCCGAACCGGGTCGCGTCTCGCAGGCGTCATATATTCGTGCGTTCATCGCGTACGCCGCCGCAGAAGGCGTCGACTACAATCTGGTCGAGGCGTTCGACCAGCCCTGGAAGCGCGGGCTCGAAGGCACGGTCGGCGGCGAATGGGGCATCGCCACGTCGGACGGCGCGCTGAAATTTCCACTCGCCGGACCGGTCGCCGAACTGACGCAGCCGCTACGCTGGTTCGCGCTCTCCGTTGCTATCGCCCTCATGCTGATCGTCGTTCATGTCCGGTCGGCGCCGGTCACGTCCGGCCGCCGCATCGTCGCTGCCGGGGCGCTCGCGGCTTTCGCCGGTCTCGCGATCGCGCATCAAACCATGCGCATTGATCATACAGCGCGCGATCCGGGCGAATGGATGGTCGAGATCGGGTTGCTGCTGTTGTCGCTGTGCAGTGCGGTCGTTCTGGCACGGGCGACGGCTGTTCCGGCGCCAGAATGGCCGCTGCCGCGCGGCGCTGACGACGTGATCGCGCATGTGCGGATGCCGGCATCGGGCATAACGGACCGCGCGACGGCGCTCGGCCTGCTGCGGTTGCTCGCAAGCGGCGCCTATCTCTTCGTCTCGATCGCCATCATTGCCGATCCACGTTATCGCGATCTGCCGGATGCGAGTCTCGTGATCCCCTTGCTCGGTTTCATGATCCTCGCCCTTGGCGCACGCGACGAAATCCTGTCGCCCGGCGATACGCTGCCCGGCTGGCTGATGCTGCTTGGTGCGGCCGGTGTTCTCTGGCGCGAAGGCTTGGCGAACGAAGCCGGCTGGAGCTGGGCTGTGCTCGGTGTGGCCGGCGCGATCGGCTGGGGTGTTCTGGGTCAGCGGGTGCGCATTGCGCCGAACAGCCGCAGCAACGCAAGGATTACCAGCACCGCCGCCAGCGCACCGAAATCGGCGTTATAGATCATCAGCGCAACGCCGGTCGCCACCGCAGCGAGCGCAATCCAGATCACACGCGGGCGCAGCACGGCAATCGCCGCGAGCGCGACGGCAACGATACCGAATGCATGTTTCAGGAACAGGATCACGAGCCACTGCCGCAGCGGACACCACCAGGGCCCGCCGCCTTCGCACAAAGTGGCCGCACCCGGCGATTCGATCAGGTTGTAGCGCAGTGCGCCGGCACCAAAGGCGCCGGCCGCCAGCGCGACGGCCACGATGGCAAGCGCCCGCCCTATCGGCCGGCGAGAAGGCGGGTTCGTGGTGTCACTCATGGCGCGGATCGCATCGAATGCTACAGACCGAGATAGGCGCTGCGGATTTCCGGATCGTCACGCAGCGTCGCGGCGGTGCCTTCCTTCTTGATCCTTCCGTTCTCGATCACATAGGCGCCGTCGGCGATCGCCAAGGTCGTGCGCACATCCTGCTCGGCGATCAGGATGGTCATACCGTCGTCGCGCAACCGCTGCACCGTATCGAAGATCATCCGCGCCATCTGCGGCGCGAGACCGAGCGTCGGCTCGTCGAGCAGGAGGAGTCGCGGCTTCGCCATCAGCCCGCGCCCGACGGCCAGCATCTGCTGTTCGCCGCCGGAGAGCGATCCCGCTGCCTGCGCGCGCCGCTCGTCGAGCCTCGGGAAGAGCCCGTAGACGCGCGACGTGGTCGCGGCTTCTTCCTTGCGTGCCGCCCACGCGCCGAGTCGCAGATTCTCGGCGACCGACAGATAGGGAAACACCTGCCGTCCTTCCGGCACCAAAGCGAGCCCCGCGGCGACGCGGCGATGCGTCGGCGCCTGCGTCACGTCCTTGCCGGCGAAGCGTATCGCGCCGGCGCTGGGTGCGAGCAGGCCGGCGATGACGCGCATGAGCGTCGTCTTGCCCGCGCCGTTTGCCCCGACCAAAGCGGTGATCGTCCCTTCCGGCACAACGAGCGAAAGCGCGCGCAGGATCGTCACCGCGCCATAGCCCGCGGTGATTCCGTCGACCGCGAGGAGCGGTTGCGCACTCATGTGGCCGGCTGCCCGAGATAGGCCTCTTGAACGAGGGGGCTCGCGGCGATCGCATCGGGTGTGCCTTCCGCGATCTTGAGCCCGTGATGCAGCACGACGATGCGGCGGCCGAGTTCCATCAGCGCGGTCATCACATGCTCGATGATGAGGATCGTCAGCGCATGATCCTTGTGCAGGCGCCGGATCATGTCCCGCGCGGCGGCGACCTCGGTCGGCGTCAGCCCGGCCATCACCTCGTCGAGCAGCAGCAGGCGCGGCCGGGTCGCAAGCGCACGCGCAATTTCGAGCCGCTTCTGTCCCGCGAGCGTCAGCGCGCCAGCCGGCAGATCGGCTTCGCCGGCGAGTCCGACCGCGTCGAGGATGCGCGCGGCGTCCTGTTCGGCGGCAGCCAGTGTTTCGTCAGCACCCGCGCCGAACAATGCGCCGATCATCACATTCTCGCGCACCGTCATCGACCGGAACGGCCGCACGATCTGGAAGGTGCGCGCGATGCCGCGCCGGTTGATCGCATCGGGCCGCAGGCCCGCGATGTTTCGCCCATCGAACAGGATGCGACCGCTGCCCGGTTTCTGATGGCCGGCGATCAGGCTGAACAAAGTGGTCTTGCCGGCGCCGTTGGCACCCATGATGCCGACGATCTCGCCGGCCTCGACTGACAGGCTCACATCGTCGAGCGCCTTCAGCCCGCCGAACCGGATGCCGACTTTCTCGAGTGCGAGCAGCGTCATGCCGGGCGCTCCCGCGGCCGACCGTCGGATCCGTCGCGCTTACGTGAAAGACGACCATGCAGCCCGTCCGGCACGAACAGTACGAAGCCGATCAGCACCAGGCCGAGAATGATGAGATAGAGCTGGGGCGCATTGACCCAGAGCAGTTCCTGCAGCACGACCAGCAGCAGCGCGCCGAGGATCGGACCGGGCGCATCGTCGCTGCCGCCGATCATCGCCATCACCACGATGGTGAAGGAGACCACCGGGTTGAACGCCTGGAACGGTTCGAAATAGGCCGAGCGCAGCGCCATCACGCCACCGACAATGCCGGGAATGAAGGCCGACGCCGCAAACGCGAAAAGCTTGAAGCGCACGACCGGCACGCCGAGCGTCTCGGCCGCTTCCTCGTTCTCGCGGATCGCACGCAAACCGGCGCCGAAGCGCGAGCGGCGAACCAGATAGGTCGCGAGCGTCGCGGCAAGCGCCAATGCCAGCATGATCCAGTAGAGCGTTTCGAGCGACGGTGCGCCCATCAACAGTCGGCCAAACTTGCCGAGCTTCGCCTCGATGTCGATGACGATGAATTTCATCAACTCGGCGAGACCGTAGGTGAGGATCACGAAATAGGGGCCGCGCACGCGCAACACCGGCCAGCCGAGCAGCAATGCCGCGAGCGCGGCGGCAAAGCCGGCGGCGGGCAGGCTGATCCAGAGCGGCCATTGCTGCCAGGTAAGGACCGTCAGGTAGCCGCCGAGCCCGTAGAACATCGCATGGCCGAGCGAGATGTAACCGGTCGTGCCCGAGAGCAGGACCCAGCTCTGCGCGAGCGCGATCCAGGAGAGGAGCGCAAGCCCGACACCGAGATAATAGGTGCCGGCGAGGAACGGCAGCAGCGCCATAGCGCCTGCCGCGGCGAGATAGATCGCGAGGCTCGCGGCGCGCGGGCCGGTCATCGCGCGATCCGGCGGCCGCCGAGCAGACCCTGCGGGCGGATCACCAGAATGAGGATGAACACGCCATAGATCAGGATCGACCGGTAGTTGGTCGAGGTGAGCGCGACGCCATAGGTCTCGAGAACGCCGAGCAGCAATCCCGCGATCAGCCCGCCGGTCAGATTCCCGAGTCCGCCGAGGATGATCACGACGAAGGCGGTGATCATGTAGGGGAAGCCCATGAAGGGCGAGATCTGCCCCAGCATGCTGACCAGCCCGCCGGCGAGCCCCGCGAGGCCGAACCCGAGCGCGAAGCTCGTCCGCTGCACCTTCTCGACGTCGATGCCGACGATCAGCGTCGCCTCGCGGTTCTGGATCAAAGCCTTGATCGCAAGGCCCAGCAGATTGAACCGCAAAAAGAAGACGATCGCCAGCGTGACCGAGGCCGCGATGATCAATGTCGCCAGCCGGTCGGTCGCCATGCCGAGATCGCCGATCCGGATGATCGAATCGAGATAGGGCAGCGCGCGCGGCGTCGCGGTGAACAGGGCCGCCGCCACGTTCTGCAGCACGATCGACAGGCCGAAGAACAGCAGCAGCGAATTGGATTCGATCCGTTCGGCCAGACGCGGGTTGCGCAGGAGGCCGCGGAAGAGGCCGCGATAGATCGCAAGACCGGCGGCGGCCGTCAGCGGCACGATGAACGGCAGCGCGACGAGCGGTGGGATGTCGGCGAGCGTAAACGCCCAATAGACGGCGAACGCGCCCAGCATGACGAACTCGCCATGCGCGACGTTGAGCAACCGCATCGTGCCATAGACGAGATTGAGCCCGAGCGCGGTCAGCCCGTAGAGCGCGCCGGTGACGAGGGCCGCGAACAGAAGCTGGGTCGAGAGCAGGTCGGCCATGGCTGATCCCGGGGCTGATCCTGGCCTTCAAACGACAACCGGCGCACCCTCCAATGCGGGCGGTGCGCCGGTGTCGACTTGAAGATCCGCTGTCGCGATTACTGTGGCCAGGCTTCCTTCGGCTGGAACGGGGCGGTTGCCACCGATTCCGGCCAGACGAGATGCGCTTCGCCGCCCTGGAACTGCAGGAACGATGTCGGCGTCGTGACGTTCGACACGCCCTCGAACTTCACCGGGCCGTTGATCGTCTCAAACGTGTTGCTCGCGATCACCTCGCGCAGCTTGTCGTGATCGAGCCCCGCCACGGCGACCGCCTGCTGCAGGATTTCGCACGACATGTAGGCGAGCGCCGAATCGAGATAATCGGGTGTCGTCTGATACTTCGCCACATAGGCGTCGAAGAACGGCTTGGCGCGCGCCCATTCCGTCTTGTACGGCGACCAGTGCCCGATGGTCACAATGCCGTCGAGCGAGGGGCCGAACATGCCGGCGAAGAAATCGATGGTCGGGCCGACCAGCACGAAATGGAACGGCGCGTTCACGCCGACCTCGCGCGCCTGGTTCATATAGAGCACCGAATCACTCGGATAAGAGAGCGCGACGATCGCATCGGGCGCGGCCGACTGGATGCCCGTGAGCATCGCCGTCATGTCCTGCACGTCCGGCGGATATTCGTCATTGACCAGGATCGCGATGCCGGCCGCTTCGAGCGCCGGGACCAGGAACTGCTTGATCTCGAGCGAGAAGGGCAGCTGGTTGGCGATCAGCGCGACGCTGGTCACGTTCTGGGTCTGCATCATCGCCACCAGTTCCTCGGCCATGCGGTCGGGAATGGCGGATGTCGGGAACCAGATATTGCCGGGATTGATGTCGCGGAGCTGCACCGAGGCGGCCGAGTTGCCGACCATCGGGAAGCCGTGCTTCTCGACCACGCCGGCGACCGCGAAGTGATGCGGCGTGCCCCAGGGTGCGAGCAACAGATCGACCTTGTCTTCGATGATGAGCTTTTCGTAGATGCGCACCGCTTCGCTCGGATCGGAGCGATCGTCGTACATCACGAATTCGATCATGCGCAGTTCGCCGCCGACATCGAGCCCGCCGGCCGCGTTCACTTCGTCGCGCCAGAGTTCATACGCGTTGAGCTGCGAGGGTGCCGCGGCTGCAAACAGGCCGGTCTGCGCCAGCGAAAAACCGATACGCACCGGTTCCGCCGCCTGCGCGCCGATCGATAGCGCGAGACCCGCAACCGCAACGAGCCCTGCCAAGAGCCTCTTCATTTGGAGTGCCTCCCTAGTGAGACTTTATCCAGACCAGCGCCGGGTTGACCCAGGGCCCATCCAGTTCGCCGCCGGCATAGGACGCCGAAAAATGGTCCCGTCCGGCAAGGACCATTCTTGTCGCATCGCCGCCACGGGCACGCAAGGCCTCCTCCATGGCGGTTGCCTGACGCATCAGATGCGGAAAATCGCGGTCGCCATGGGCCAGAAAGAAGGGCGGCGGCACGCCTTCGATGTTGAACAACGGGCTCGCCGGCAGGTCGTTTTCGACCGGACCGAGAAAGCGCGGCCGCGCCGAAAGGCCGGAGTCCGGTCCGAAATCGTAGACGCCGGAAATCGGCAGACAGCCGCGCACGACATCCACCGGCAGATCGTATCCCGCCTGCCAGTCGCGCCGTACCGCCAGCAGCGAGGCGTAATGCCCGCCGGCGGAATGGCCGCCGAGAAACAGACGCCGGGAGTCGATGCCGTATTCGCCGGCATTCTCATGCAGTGCTGCGAATGCGCTCGCACAATCCTCGAGCCCGGTCGGAAAGAGATGTTGCGGTGCGAGCCGATAGCCGATCGAGGCAAAGCCGATGCCGTTCTCGTTCAGTGCCGGCGCCATGAACGCCATCCATTCTTTGTAGCCGTTGGTCCAGCCACCGCCATGGATGAAGGCGAGCAGCGACCCGTCGGGATCGGCGGCGGGGCAGATCAGGATCGACTGATAGGGATCGTCGCCGTAGGAAAGTTCTTCGCCGACCACGCCGCCGCCGAGGCGCATGACCGTGTCGTGATAACGCTGCGCGTTCTCCGAGAACGGTTCCTGCGGCAAATACTCGTCAGGACGCATCGGCGTCCTCCGGCGGCAGCATCGCGTCGAGCACGCGCTCCGGCGTCATCGGCAGGCGGCGCAGCCGGGCTGCGATTGCATCGGCAATCGCATTCGCGATGGCGGCCGGCGTCGGCACCAGGCCGATCTCGCCCACACCCTTGGCACCGAACGGACCGTCCGGTTCCCGCGCCTCGACGATGATCGTTTTCATCGCATGCGGCACGTCGAGTGCGGTCGGCACTTTGTAGTCCATCAGGCTCGGGTTGACGATGCGCCCCTGATCGAACACCACCTCTTCGGTCAGCGCGAAGCCGAGCCCCTGCACGAAGCCGCCATCCATCTGTCCCTCGACAGAGGCCGGATTGATCGCGCGGCCGACATCGACGGCACTCCAGACCTTGACCACGTCGGTCTTGCCGGTCACGTTGTCGATTTCGACTTCGACCGCCTGCGCCGCAAAACTGTAGACGCCGATCTGGCGGAACGGCATGCCCGTTGCGACCGCGCGTTTGGGATCGACGGACGGCCGGTCGAACACCCAGGAATGATGGCCGATGATCGGTCCGCCGCGCCGCCAGTGCGCCTGCAGCGAGACGACGAACAGAGGCAGCTGCTTGTCGGGCACGCCCTTGATGCCGACGAACCCGCCGGGCCGCAATTCGAGATCGTCGGCCGCGCATTCCAGCATGTCGGCCGCGAGCGATTTGATCTGCGTTTCGACTTCGGCGGCGGCGAGCGCGACCGAGCGTCCGGTCGTGAAGGTGACGCGGCTCGCGGTCGTGCCCCAATTATAGGGCGAGCCATCGGTGTCGGGGCTCGCAACCGCAACGCGGTCGATCGGAATTTTCAGGGCTTCGGCACAGATCTGTGCGAGCACGGTGTCGGAGCCCTGGCCGATATCGACCGCACCGGTATTGAGGAGGACTGTGCCGTCCTCGAGCAGCCGCACGATCGCGCCGGTGCCGAGCAGGCCGCTGATATGTGCACCGGCCGCAACGCCGAAGCCGCGCTTCTTGCCCGGTTTCGGTGTGGCGACCTTTCGGTTCATCCAGCCTTCGTCGTCACGTAACCGTTCGAGACATTCGACGAAGCCGTTCGAGGCGAGTTTCTGGCCGAGGAACCACGGGCCTTCGCCACGCAGCGCATTCTTGAGCCGGATCTCGATCGGATCGATGCCGAGCTTCGCGGCGATCTCGTCGATCTGGGTTTCGCCGGCAAACTGCATCTGCGGGTTGCCGAACCCGCGGAAGGCGCCGGAGCGGATCTTGTTGGTGTAGACCAGCCTGCCATGCGCGCGGGCATGCGGGATCGCATAGGGTCCGCGGCTCATCAGCATGCTGTAGCCGAGCACGCCGGGGCTGTCGTCGCCATAAGCGCCGCCATCGAGGATCACCTCGGTGTCGCGCGCGACGAGGGTGCCGTTTTTCTTCGCACCCGTCCGCATGCGGATCTTGAACGGATGGCGCACCCGCACCGTTTCAAAATCCTCTTCGCGGCTGAGGATCAGCTTGACTGGGCGGCGCGTGACGATGGCGAGCTGCACGACCAGCGGCTGGACATGCGCCTCCATCTTGTTGCCGAAGCCGCCGCCGATGCGCGGCGTGAGCGAGCGCAGCTTTGACATCGGCAGCTTCAGCGATTCGCAGACATTGGCCTGCACGCGGAAGACCGACTGATTGGCCGACCAGAGCGTCACGCGGCCGGCATCGTCGATCTCGGCCAGCGCGCCGCAGGGCTCGATCGCGACATGGGCCTGGGCCGGCGTTTCGAATTCGCCTTCGACGACGATGTCGGCCTCGGCGAAACCCTTTTTGACGTCGCCTTCGGAGAGCGTCGTCTCCGAGAGCACATTGCCGTAGCGGACCGCGTCATAGACCATGAAATAATTGGCGAGATCCTCATGGACCAGCACCGCGCCGTCTGCCAGCGCGTCTTCCGGCGTGGCGATCGCCGGCAGTTCCTCATACTCGATCTCGATGAGCTGCGCCGCGCGTCGCGCGATCGCCTCGTCGTCGGCGGCAACGACCGCGACCGGCTCGCCGATATAGCGCGCCTTGCCTTGTGCGATCGGCGGCTCGTCCTTGACGAAGGCGCCCATGCGCCCGTCCGGGAAATCAGCACCCGTCAGCACGGCATGAACGCCAGGCACGGCACGCGCCGCCGTTGTGTCGTAGGAGAGGATGCGCGCATGCACATGCGGGCTGCCGAGGATCGCCGCATGCAGCATGTTCGGGCGCGAGAGATCGGCGATGTATTTCGCAGCGCCGGTCAGCTTCTCGCGCGTTTCGAGACGCAGGACGCTGCGGCCGACGCTCACCGATGCGACGCCGTCGTCCATCAGCCTCTCCCGCCGGCGGCTGCCAGCAGCACAGCATCGACGATCGTGCGATAGCCCGAACAGCGGCAGAGATTGCCGGAAATCCCGGCCTGGACCGCCGCCACATCGGGATTCGGATTGGTGCGCAGCAAGGCTTCCGCGGCAATCACCATGCCCGAGGTGCAGAAGCCGCATTGCACCGCGCCGGTTTGTTCAAGTGCTGCCTGGATGCGGCCGAGCGTGCCGTCCGTCGCCATGCCCTCGATCGTGACAATGTCGGCGCCATCGCAGTTCGCCGTGAGCGAGAGACAGCCGCGCACCGGCCTGCCATCCACGCTCACCGTACAGGCGCCGCACACACCCTGATTGCAGCCGCGCTTGGCTCCGGTCAAGGCGAGTCGCTCGCGCAAAGTCTCGAGCAGCGTTTCGCCGGCCGGCACGGTCACGCGGCGCATGGCCTTGTTGACCGTCAGCGCGATGTCGATGCTGTCGCTCATGGCCGTGCCTCAAGCTTGGCAACGGCGCGGCGATAGGCATCCTCGACCATGCGCGGAATGACGCGGCGTCGATAATCGGCCGAGGCGCGCACATCGTCGACCGGATCCGAAATCCAGGCGAGCGCACGACCGAGGGCGGCGGCATCGAGATCGTCGAGCGGGCGGCCGACCAGTTTTTCCTCGAACTGCGGCAGACGAAGGGGCGCGGGGCCGCTGCCGCCGACCGCGATCTGCAATTCGGTGCAATGGCCGTTCTGCGCGGCGAGCCGCAGCGCGACCGAGACGATCGCGAAATCGCCGGCGACCCGCGCCAGCTTGCGATAGACGCCGACCGATCCCGCGGGGGTTTTCGGGATTAGCACCGCGGCGATCATCTCGCCTGGTTCGAGCGCGGTTTCGTACCATCCGGTGAAGAATTCGCGGGCCGGGATATGGCGCTCGCCTTTTTCGCCGGCGGCGAGGATCTCGGCATCAAGGCAGACGAGGGCGGCGGGATAATCCGCAGCCGGATCGGCGAGCGCGATCGAGCCGCCGATCGTGCCCATATTGCGCACGACGGGATTGGCGATCCGGCCTGCCGCCCGACGCAGCACCAAACGGCCGCCGGAGAGGCGCATGTCGGATGCAGTTTCGCGATGCCGCGTCATCGCGCCGATGCGCAGGATGCCGCCGTCGATTTCGGTGATGCCGGCGAGTGTCGCGATGCCGGCGAGACTGATCAGCGTTGTCGGCTCGACCAGCCTTGCATTCATCATCGCGACCAGCGAGGCACCGCCGGCAAGCGGCCGCGCCTCGGGATCGGCGGCGAGCAGACGCAGCGCCTCATTGATGTCGGTCGGGCGGTGAAACTCCATGACGGCTCAGGCTCCGGCCGGTGCGGTTTCGAGCGCAGCCCGCATCCGCTCGGCGAACTCGCGGCCGAGCTTTTCGCCCTGCTTGCGCAGCATGCCGAAACCGAATTTGCCGAGCCGGCCGGTGAGCGCGACTTCGGAGGCGTAGGAGATCGACGTGCCGCCCTCGACCGGCGTCAGCGCCAGCAGATTGTCGGCGGTCAAAAGGCTCGCCTTGCTGCCTTCCTCGCCGCGCGTCTTCGACACGATGCGGTGCGGCGGATCCTGTTCGATGATCTCGACCTCGACATTGAACCGCGTCTTGATCGGGCCGAGCGACATCCGGACGACCGCGCGATAGCGCAGCGGATCCAGCGTCTCGATCGATTCGCAACCGGGCACGCAGGGCATCATGCGCGCGGGGTCGGTGATGAATGCCCAGACCTGCTCCGGCGATGCCGCGACGGTGAACGAATCCTCGATCTTCATGCGGAGTCGGCGGCCGTCGCGTCAGCGTGCTTCGCGGGCGACGATCATATGCTCGTCGACCAGCCGGCCTTTATCGACCACCACCTCGTTGTCGAGCAGGATCGTGCAGTCGCGCATCGGCACGTCGTAATGGCCGCGCGTCGTGCGCTTGCCGCCGCCCTGCGAGTTGGGGCCGGTCGAGAACAGGAAATTGCCCGGGAACGTACGCGCGGCGGCGCGATGGCGTTCCGGATTCTCGCCATAGAGCCCGAGACCGTACCAACGCGCCTGCGGGTTCATGCCCCAGCCGAGATGCGACACGGCGAACGGATCACGATCCTCCGGGCCGGTCGCGTTGTCGGTCAGCCAGTCGCGCATCAGCTTCGCGTCGAGCCCACCCTCGATCTTGGTGACGAAGCCGTCGCGGATCTCGAGCCGCACCTCGTCCTGCACATAGCGGCAGTACGGCAGGATCACGATGTCGCCCGGCTGGAACACGACCGTACCGTTGGCCGAGCCCTCGTTCGGAAACGTGTGAATATGCCCGCCGCCCCAATGGTCGAACCGGCCGGGCTCGTCGGCATAGCCCCATTGCGTCATCACCGGATATTCGCCGCAGCGAAAAGTGAGATCGGTGCCGGCGTCCGATATGACCCGCACCTCCCGCGTCTTTTCATACTTGCGCTGCGCGTGGAGCATCGCCTCCTTGAGGCCCTTCGGCGCCATCAGCATCTCGAGATCGTCGGGCGCATCGATGATCATCAGCACGCGCACGCCGGCATCCATCACGTCCTTCAGCCATTTCGAAAACAGCGGGACGTGGAAGATCACGATCAGGTCGGCGGCACGGGCCGCCTCGAGCGTGCCTTTGCATTTGCCGACCGTCGGCACACCGACTTTGGTCCAGGACGGCATCGAGTTGACGCACATCTCATAGATGTCGGCGCCAAGCTCGTCGGCGGCGGCGAAAGCGGCCTGGATATATTCGCGCCGGGTGCCGAGATCGCTGACGCAGAGCACGGTTTCACCCTGCTTCACCTTGCAGAGCTCGAACTCGCGCCGGTACAGCGCGGCGAGCCGGGCCGGATTGAGCTCCTGCGGCTGAATCGCAGCGTGGTTCATGGTATCGGATCCTCAGGGTCGGTAGGCTGGTTGGCGCCATGGAAGGAGCGGGGCCGGGCTTTGTCAACCGGCGGTACCGCCAACGCAAAGGCCAACGCAAAGGGAGGTCTCCGCATGACCGGATCGGGTCGCGAAATCGTCGTACCGGCGGGCGAGGGGCGCT